>JAPLVO010000001.1 GCA_026397045.1 Patescibacteria group bacterium
TCTTTACGGGAAATATGCGGGTCGAGGCCGAATTTGATAGACTCACCGGCTCGGTAGTGCCCTGTGGCTGAGCCAGAGGTAAGCCTAATTGGGCGGATGATTGTATAGTCTAGGCCCGAGCTAGCTACGATTTTTTCCATTTTGTCTTTGTCTTTTGACATTGGCCCTAGTAAAGTTTTATGAATTAGCTTGTAATAAAAGGGTAAGCTCTGCCAAGAATCTGCCGCACCAAAAGCCGACTGAGTTATGAGCCGTTTGATTTTGTGTGTTTGCATGGCCACGACGATATTTTTATTGCCCTCTGAAAGCACTGGCTCAGAGCTGCCAATCTTTACCCCGAGCTCACTAATAACAGCATCGGCGCCTTTCATGGCCTCATTCACCGCCTTAGAATCTAGTACGCTAAGCTCGATAAATTCTAAGTTCTTGAGCCCTTCAAGCTTCGGGTTTTTGGATATATCGCAGGCCGTAATGCTATAGCCGGCTTTTGAGGCAAGTATTGCCACTTCTACGCCGGTCTTACCGCTGGCTCCAAAAATACATAGTTTCATAATACTAATTTTAGCATAAATAGACGCTTAAGATTGCTTAAGTAGTGTACTCGATTTAATTGAGCCGAATTTTATTAATAGCCTAATACTGGCATATGAATTATAATTATAAAATGAAGAAGTGGTCGGCAATAATACTATTGGCTCTGGCACAATTCATTATGGTGCTCGATGCCACCGTAATGAATGTGTCTATTTCTACTGTCGTAAAAGACTTGAATACAACTGTGGCTTCCATGCAAGCCGCAATTACATTTTTTACCCTAACTATGGCCGCACTAATGCTAACCGGCGGCAAGGTCGGTGATATATGGGGCCGCAAAAAGGCCTTTCTAATCGGGCTTGGGATATACGGAGTTGGCTCATTTATAACTGCAGTAAGCCCAAATATCCAGACTTTGATGATAGGCTGGTCGCTGGTGGAAGGGCTCGGCGCAGTACTGGTGATACCCGCCGTGGCAGCACTTGTGGCTGCTCGCTATGAAGGCCGAGATAGGATAACCGCCTTTGCAATAATTGGCGCTACTGCTGGCGCGGCAGCGGCAGCTGGCCCGCTTATCGGCGGCTTTGTAACTACCTTCCTAAGTTGGCGCTATGTATTTGCCTTCGAGACGGTGATTGTAATAATAATACTTTTGCTCTGGAAGCATGTGCCGAGCTCCGAAAAATCGGCCCAAACAAAGTTAAATATTCCAAGCGTTATATTATCGGCAAGCGGCATGGTGCTTTTGATATTTGGCATATTACAAAGCAAGGTCTGGGGCTGGGTAAAGCCAATGACGGTACCAGAAATTTTTGGCTACCAAATAGCACCTTTTGGAATATCGATTGTTACCTATTTGATATTTGCAGGCATACTGCTACTAGCGTATTTCCTAAGTTACCAAAAAACCTTGCAAGACAAAGGAAAAGACCCCCTGCTAGATGTAACCGTTCTCAAAATCCCACAGTTGCGCAGCGGTCTAGCCGTACAGATGTCTCAAAACCTCGTTATCGGTGCGTCATTTTTTGTAATGCCTATTTACTTGCAGATGGTGATAGGCCTAGATGCGCTTCAGACTGGCATACGAATTATTCCACTTTCAGTATCGCTGATTATCTTTTCAGTGCTAGGCTCCAAATTAATCGACCGCTTTAGCCCCAAAAAGATAGTAAAGTTCGGTCAGCTAGCGCTGATTACCGGAGTTGCTATTATCGCATACACTATCGATCCTCAATTGCAGAGCATTTCGCTTTTTTTGGGGATGTTTATATTAGGTGCAGGGCTAGGGCTACTGGCCTCACAGCTTGGCAATATTAATATGAACGCCGTAGATAAACGCCATTCCAGCGAAGTTGGCGGAATGCAAGGTACCGCCCAAAACCTAGGCTCATCACTAGGAACAGCTATAATTGGTTCTATTTTAATAATGACATTATCGTCCGGATTCTCTGCAAAAATATCTGCCGATCCGCAGATTCCAGAGAGTATCAAGCAAGCCGTTAGTGCCCAGGCCAACAAGGGTATCCCGGTACTATCGACTGCCGATGTTAATAATCTAGCAAACGAACAGGGCTATTCAGCAGCCCAAACAGCCCAGCTGGTTAGCTACTATACCGAATCGCAGCTGGAAGGCCTAAAGCAAGCCATGGTGTTCTTGCTTATGCTAACTGTTGGCTCACTCCTACTCTCCCGTAATCTTCCAGATAGTAAGGTCGAAAAACTATCCGATCTGAAGCTAAAAGATATACATGGCTAACTACACGCCCCACTATAATAAAATCTAGGGCTTGACTTATAACCCTCATAGTATATAATAATACTCCCCTACCGAAGGAGAAATATGAGCTTGGTAATAAGTTGCGAAGGTACACTTTATTACCCATTATGGTGGGTAATAATGTATGGGGCTGAAATTAATAGCCCCGAGGGGCGCCTCCCCGAGGCATTTCCCTGCAAAGAAGGCGAATGCCTGATAGTTGTCCAGGAGACAGGTCTGGATATAACCATGTCGGTGTCGCTGGCCAAGAGGCTGGAAACAGACGCCGAGTACAGAGTCGTTGTAGAGAGGCAGAAAAGCCTTCCTAACGACACAAAATTTGTGTTGTACTCTGTCTCGAGAGAGCTAGCAGACTCGCTCAAAAAAGTAGATCTGCAAAATAACCCTGCCAGGAGCTGACGCTTTTGGCAGGGTTAACCATTTGTAAGTGCATTTATATTATGATGGAGGTTTATTAGTAGGCTCGAAGGCTACTTTCAGGGAAATTTCGTTATGGCGTAAAAACCCAGGCTTGTAGGGCGCATCGTAGCGCAAAACACTCACTGGGCCTTCGGTAGATATATTTAATGATTCCGCCCAAGCTTTTAGCTCGGCGGTCTTTTTATTAATTTTTTCCTCAGTCGTATAGCCAGAAAATTTTATCACCACAGCCTGATAAGGGTCTCTAGCGGCAACTATGACCTGGCTATTATTTGGCTTAGGAAGCGAACTCAAGCTATAGCTAGATGGCATAGTAAAACTCACGCTATAATGGCCAGCCTTGGTTTGGCTAGTGCTAACAGGTGCGGTCATGGCAATTTTTTCAGAGCTTAGCTGTTGACTAGCCACAGGAGTGGTCATAGCGATACTGGCCCGCGTCGTATTGTTACCGAAAATATAATCGGCCAGTATACCAAAAGCCTCACTGCCAGCGCTGCCGTGCTCGGTGGCATCTACTAGTACGCTAGCAATTATGCTTTTGGCGTAGCTACGCAGCTCACATTTGCCAGAAGACTTTAGTATTTTGTATTTGGGTGTTTCAGTAGCCATAGTAATGTTTTTATTATAGCACGAGCACTTAGGCTATGAATATTTAAGATAATTTTGCTTTATGACTTACAAATTTATATAAGGTAGTATAAGTATAAATAGCGATATTGACATACCAAAGTCGTAGATAAGAACTAAGCTGTTATTTGGGGCAAAGTTTTTATTTTTAATTATTTCGTACAAGTGATTGAGGCCAGCAAAAAACAAAAATGTTATCACCGGTAGAGCAATCGCCACACAGGCCTCAATGCCGCGGCCAATTGCGTAAAAACAACCTAGGCCCAGACCTAGACTGACAGCAGCTATTTCGTACTGAAAGCCATTAGTAACCCAGCCAATACTTTTGGCCATTTTTTTTGCAAAAAGTGAATGCATAACAGCAGAAAAAAGCATTACCCAGCCTACAAAATACAAGAGCCAGTGAATGGTGTTGATGTCTGTAGACTCTACAGCTGAAGACATTGGCGCATTGGTGCCTGACAGAGCAAAAGCCCAGGCGGCCACAAACATTCCTGGCAAAACAAGCCCAGAAATTAGCTCACCGATATTACTTTTTGATTTAGTCCTATTCTTAGCTTTTGCCATTACTCTTTTGCCTTTATTTATACTATCAATTATAGTTCTTTAGCAAAGCATAAGCAATATTACGAATCAAGATAAATCTTAGGCCTACCCGCTAAAGTTTTTTTCTATTCTGGCTGTTATTGAGCCGGGGTGGCGACCTAGGGTCTTACTAATTTTTGCGGTGCTTGCACCGTCGTTATATAGTTTTTTTAGATCTTTATCTTGCTTGAGGGTCCAGGGCCTATAGGCGTTTGGAAACTCTAGGCGCATTTTCTCAACTTTCTGACTCCAGCTAGACGCTACACCAGACTTGGTTAGCTTTGACTTAGTACCGGGCTTGGGTATGGCACGATTTTTTTGGGCTGCCTCCCAATCAATAATAAGACGCTACCCCAGACTTGGTTAGCTTTGACTTAGTACCGGGCTTGGGTATGGCACGATTTTTTTGGGCTGCCTCCCAATCAATAATAACTGCTGCGTAGTCTTGTGTGGCCTGCTTGCTTTTGGCCTGAAGATCTTGGTCTATAGCTTGAGCTTCTGGGCTAACTTCTAGAGCTAAGTCGTTAAACCCATCTAGGGTTAGTGACGGCAAGTCTCGCACCCTACTCAAGGCAACGTAGCCCATACCAGCCACAAAAGCTCGGCGCAAATCAATTCGAGCACTGTCTAGGGTCATTCCTTGGCTTTTGTGAACAGTTATAGCCCAAGCCAGTCTAAGAGGTAGCTGGGTGAGGCTGGCTCTTTTGGTTTCGCCGTCCATTAGCTCCCAGGTGTCTGGTGTTATTAGTACAGTATTGCCATTTAATAGTTTTACTAGAGGGAAATTATTATCTTTATCAAAACCTACTACCTCGCCTAGAGAGCCGTTTACATACTTTCTGTCTTGGCTGTTTTTAATACACATTACTTTAGCGCCTAGCTTGAGCTCTAATGTCTGAGGCGCCAAACAAGATTTTTTTAGACTCTCCACATAGTTGGCTTTACCGGTGTGGCTCATTTCGTAGCTCTGAGTGGGAGTTAAAAGCTGGGCTAGATGCTGGGCGTTGATGGTATCTACGTCTTGATTGGTGGTAAGTAGCCTTGTGCCTGTAGTGCTAGGCTGTAGTGCACTAGGTGCCTGAGCTCGCAATAGCGCAATATGACTATCTTCTATACTGCCGGCCCTAACGGAATTCAAAAGCTCGCTGTACTCACTGTCGCTTGTCTGCCTAAATTGCTGGGTTAGATAGCAAACCGCCATATTTGACTCTTGCCAGACATTTGAGTTTGTTACAAATTCGGCTTCACGGTCGCCT
>JAPLVO010000002.1 GCA_026397045.1 Patescibacteria group bacterium
GATGCCTAGATTTTTGTAGCTAAGTTCGGGAACCAGTACCGGCAGGACATTTTTAATACTCGCACTGCCACCAAAATTAGCATCGACATAATATCCTTTGCTAAATGGAATCATCAGGTCGGCCATTCGAACATTTATATCTTTATAAAATCCTTCAAATTCACTATCCATAATACCTAGCGCAGTATTGCAAGATTTTTCAAAACTCATATTCCAGGCTATTACACTGCCCGTCTTGCCGATGTGCCCGCGTAATGTTTCGCTAAGTGGCCTAGCCGGGTTAGAATTGTCGGCTTGGAGGTATCCCATATGCTCCAGTTCCCCACCAGGCGAACTTAGTACATGTAATGAATACTGGAATGGAATCTGTTGGTATGGCTTGGTGCCGTCGAAATACGGAACGCAGCTACTGAGAGTTTCATAATCAAAAAAGTACAGTGGGTACTCGAGCTTGGATAAAAACTTTTTGATCTTTTCTTTATCATAAATTGGTTCACCTTTAGCCAAAGCCTCTAGTTGTCGGCGCTGGTATTTGCTATCAACTAAGCTAAGTGGGATATCTTTGAGCTTGGTGATACCTTCTTCCTCAAACAAGCGGATATTATCTGTATTAATGCGACAAAGCTCATAGATACTTCCGTCTTCAATTGGCTTAATATTTTTATATACTTCCAGCCAGTCTTTTAGGCTGTATAATTTACACCTCGCTGGCGACGGGTCTGGCATTTCGGCTTGCTCCATGACTTCTATGGCACCCTCGATATTGCGCTTGGTTTGATTAAGCTCTTTTTTGACATCCTCGGTGACATTCGTTGTAGTAGTGATTTGCTTGGAATCTACCTCGCCCTCTCGGACATAGCTATTGTCGACATGTATGACATAGATATCGTTTACAATATAGCCGCAGTTTTCGAGTACGGTCGTCTGAAAGGCTAAATCTAGGATGTGATCCTGCTTAACCCCGGTGCTTGATTTGATTTCGTATAAATCAACTTCATTTTTTCCGATGACTCGAATTACATCGCAAATAAAAGTAGTTTGCCCGTGCTCGAAGCGGCCTTGAAAAATTGTTTTGGTTCCCCTATCGAGTTCTTCCTGGGTTCGCAAAGGCATATTTAAATACTGATAATAGTCATTAAAGCCGACTTTTACCCCGTCCGGGAAATGAGATTCGGCATAGGCCTCAAAGTTGTGGCCCGCATCGAACATGGCCTGCAGGTCGGCACTGACTGGTGGGATTTTATTTTTATCGTGCTTTTTAACCCACAAGAATGCAGGGTGTCTTAAGTACATCATGTATTCGGATTTGGATAAGATTAGCTTTTTGCTCATAGCTATATTATACCCCAGAGTTAATGGCTCATTACAGCAATTCCCGTGCTACTTCTAAATTGCTGCTGAGCTAGCCTAAATATTATAGCCATTAAGCCAGTATTTAATAAGCCAAATTTCAGTTATTATTAAAATTCTCTACAGCACTAAGCGCTATTCTGGTAGCATCAGCGATTTGGGCGCGGTAGCTTCATACTGAGACTCTACAAACTTCCAGTCGATAATCTGCCAGATAGCGGCGACATAATCTGGGCGCTTATTGCGGTAGTCTATATAGTAGGCGTGTTCCCATACATCTACAGCGAGAAGTGGCTTGAGGCCGTCTTGAATAGGAGTACCAGCGTCATGCATAGCAAGCATTTCGAGCTTGCCAGATTTGCCAACAAATAGCCAGGCCCAACCACTGCCAAAATGTTTGCTGGCCATCTCGCTAAACTGAGCTTTGAAAGTTGTAAAATCTGTAAAAGCCTCGTCAATAGCCTCGGCTAGCTTGCCCGATGGCGCATTGCCCTCGCCTTGCGGCGTAGTTAGACACTGCCAGTAAAAGCTATGATTGTAAGCCTGGGCCATATTATTAAAAATTGGGCCAGGCTCAGCCTTAACAATTACCTCTTCAATTGGCAAGCCGGCAAGATCAGTGCCCTCGATAAGACCATTGAGATTGTCAATATAGGCCTGGTGGTGCTTGCCATAATGGTACTCGATAGTTTCTTGAGACATAATTGGCTCTAGGGCATTTGTGGCGTATTTAAGCTTGGGTAGTACGAATTTTTTGATAACTTTGACCTTTCTTTTAGTTCTTAACTTTGCAATATCTACATTATAGCAGAATAAGCCTAGGGTATTTAGCCTAGCTGAACTTGGCCATAAAGGCCTCTAGCTCTTTGCTAAATTGAGCTGAATACGGGTACTCGATTTGGCTAG
The DNA here is from genome assembly GCA_026397045.1 of Patescibacteria group bacterium. Classification (NCBI taxonomy): domain Bacteria; species Patescibacteria group bacterium. The sequence continues at coordinate 2,257 of JAPLVO010000002.1, forward strand.
TGAGCGGCATAGTGCTGGCGTCTTGAGTGCCAATATCGCGCAAAATATGAACAACATTTTTAAGCTCTACGTATTTGAAGCTATCAGTACTTTTAGGCTTGAAGGCCTGAGCTAGAGCCCAAACTCCAGAGCCCGCCGGGCCGCTTGTGGCTGGTGGCGTATTGAAGTCTTTGCTTCCAGCTGTGATGAGTGTAGGCAAGCTAAGGCTTGCTGCGATCTCGCAAGGGTCTAGGGCGTCTTCTGTTTTGATAAGTAAGTTTTGCATACGCTGGTAGACAATACTGGCCACCATATCTTGCCACTGCTTGGCTTCATTGCTTGGCTTAAGCAAGGGCGGCTGAGGTGGCTGGAGCTCTGCAAAGCCAGCTTTATTTTCGCGAATCATAGAAACCCCAGCATTAATCCAGCTTATCAGTGATTTTTTTTCATTAGAATCAATCTTGGTTTGGTTTATTTGCTCCACTAGTTGGCGGGCAACAATATCTAAAAATCTACCATAAGATGGCTCGGCTAGTACTAGACCGGCTGGCTGTGACTTAGCCTGGCTGGCTAGAAGCATTGCGATAAGGCCGCCTTCACTGTGTCCAAGAATAATGATTTTTTCTGGGTCTATGCCTGGCTGTTTGGCCAAATACTGCATGCCACTTTGGGCCGGCTCAACAAATATCTGCTCAAAGCTGTGTGTAACAAGGCTACTAGGGTTAGATGCATAGGGGCCTAGCCCAGTGGCTCCAGAGGTAACTTTGTCATATCGCAGCGAGGCTATACCTTGTGTAGCCAGTATATCGGCCAGCCAATTATAGACATCTAGCTTGAGCTGAGGCAGCCCGGCCTGAGTAGGCGCATTGCCGTCTCTGTCTACAGGCCCGCTACCAGATATAATAAGTACCGCCGGTAGGCTTTGGCTTGAATCTTTTGGTAGCCTAATACTGCCGTGCAGCTCAATACCGCTAGGCGTACTAAAAACCACATCTTTGTCTGGCTCGATAGTTATGGGAGCTGATTTGTTTGCTTGGGATTTATTCATATACTTAATTATTACCTTATATATATTATAGTCGCCAGATTTATTAAAAAGGCCAAAAAGCCAAAATATACTAGTAGGTTATCGTGACCGCTTTTCGAATATAATGCTTGGCCTTGAGCTCATCAAGTATAAAGCGCGCTACATCTTTGCGGGAAATATGTGGGTCGAGGCCAAATTTGATAGACTCACCGGCTCGGTAGTGCCCTGTGGCTGGGCCAGAAGTAAGCCGAATTGGCCGTATGATTGTGTAGTCTAGGCCCGAGCTAGCTACGATTTTTTCCATTTTGTCTTTATCTTTTGACATTGGCCCCAGTAAAGTTTTGTGAATTAGCTTGTAGTAAAAGGGCAAGCTCTGCCAAGAATCTGCCGCACCAAAAGCCGACTGAGTGATGAGCCGTTTGATTTTGAGTTTTTGCATGGCTGAGACGATATTTTTATTGCCCTGAGAAAGCACCGGCTCAGAGCTGCCAATCTTAACCCCAAGCTCGCTTATAACAGCTTCGGCGCCTTTCATAGCATCACTTACCTGCTTAGAATCTAGAACGCTAAGCTCAATAAATTCTAAATTCTTAAGGCCTTCAAGCTTAGGGTTTTTGTGCATATCACAGGCCGTAATGCTGTAGCCGGCTTGTGATGCAAGTATTGCCACTTCTACACCGGTCTTACCGCTGGCTCCAAAAATACATAGTTTCATAATAGCTATCTTAGCATAATTAGACGCTCTATATTGCTAAAAAAATTAGCAGCAAGATTTTTTTGAAAATTTATTTAATATAACACTAGAAAACAATTGCTCAGAAAAATGTCTATTGTGATTATGGTTATCAGTGTATACAATACAGATATAACAATAGGATTATCACATGAATGACGATAAATCACAGAACCAAAGCCA
>JAPLVO010000003.1 GCA_026397045.1 Patescibacteria group bacterium
CGGGGAGCTGCCAAACAAGCTTTGATCCGAGGATATCCGAATGGGGAAACCCAGTACGAGTAATGTCGTATTACCCTTAACTGAATACATAGGTTATGTGGAGGGCACCTGGAGAACTGAAACATCTTAGTACCCAGAGGAGAGGAAATCAACCGAGAGTCCCTTAGTAGCGGCGAGCGAAACGGGATAAGCCAAAACTTATCTGTTTCTTCACATTTATGTGGAGTTTTCTTAAGTAATTACAGAGAGGGTTGCGAGGTATTGACTCTTTTGTGGTTTTAGAGAAGTTGCTAATTGCGAATTGTCGCTGGCAGCTTCTCTGCCATAAAAGCCATCGTTAAGATCGAATGGATGAAGTTACAAAACAAGAGTGTTATTGGAAGGCGCCTGGAAAGGACCGTCAGAGAGCGTGAAAACCGCGTACAATAAAACCTTTTGTCTTCATTGTTAATATTCTCAAGTAGGACGGGACACGAGAAACCCTGTTTGAACCTGGGAGGACCACCTTCCAAGGCTAACTACATTGCATGATCGATAGTGCACAAGTACCGCGAGGGAAAGGTGAAAAGAACCCCGTAAGGGGAGTGAAATAGAATCCTGAAATCATATGCTTACAATGAGTCGGAGCACCTTAGGGTGTGACGGCGTGCTTTTTGTAGAACGATCCAGCGAGTTAATATATATGGCAAGGTTAAGTGTGCAAACGCCACGGAGCCGAAGTGAAAGCGAGGGTTAACTGCCCGACTTAGTCGTATGTATTAGACCCGAAACTAGGTGACCTAACCATGGGCAGGCTGAAGCCGTCGTAACAGGCGGTGGAGGGCCGAACCGTAGTGTGTTGCAAAACGCCCGGATGACCTGTGGTTAGCGGTGAAATGCCAATCGAACCTAGAGATAGCTGGTTCTCCTCGAAATAGCTTTAGGGCTAGCGTCATAAACTACCTGTCGGGGGTAGAGCACTGAATGGGTTGAAGGCTCCTCGGAGTACTTCGCTCAATCAAACTCCGAATACCGACAGAGATTATTATGGCAGTCAGAACGGCGGTGCTAAGATCGTCGCTCGAAAGGGAAACAGCCCAGATCGCCATCTAAGGCCCCCAAGTCATAGCTAAGTGGGAAACGGGGTGAGATTGCATAAACAACCAGGATGTTGGCTTAGAAGCAGCCATGCATTTAAAGAGTGCGTAACAGCTCACTGGTCAATTGTGATCTTGCACGGAAAATATAACGGGGCTCAAGCTATGCGCCGAAGATGCGAATTCTATAATTTATTATAGAGTGGTAGAGGAGCGTTCCTCGGGCACTGAAGCTAAACCGTGAGGTTTGGTGGAGCGCGGGGAAGTGAGAATGCTGGAATGAGTAACTATAAGGTAGGTGAGAATCCTACCCACCGTAAGACCAAGGTTTCCTGGGCAACGTTTATCGTCCCAGGGTTAGTCGGGCCTAAGCCGAGGACGAAAGTCGTAGGCGATGGACAACAGGTTGATATTCCTGTACCGGCTGCTTTGTTCCCACACAAGACGCAGGATGGTAACGCGTGCGGATTTTTGGTTATATCCGTCTAAGTGCGTAGTCTTGATTTATTTCAAGGTGAAACACGAATGAAACGGGTCGTAAGACTTGAATACGCGTGAGCCAAACTGACCAGAAAATTGTGTGATTAATAGAAGTAGCCGACCGTACCGCAAACCGACTCAGGTGGTCGGGTCGAGTAGACCAAGGTGCTCGGGAGAACCCTCGTTAAGGAACTCGGCAATATAGCGACCGTAACTTCGGAATAAGGTCTGCCCCGCCAATTTAGGCTGGGAGATATTGTCTGAATTCTTAACAACAAAAATAACAAAAACGTTGAAGATATAAGTGTAATCGCTTAAGATTTCGGACGTGTCTCGCAAGTTAAACTGGCGGGGCCGCAGCGAAAGAGCCCAAGCGACTGTTTACCAAAAACACAGGTCTGTGCTAACACGTAAGTGGATGTATACGGATTGACGCCTGCCCGATGCCGGAAGGTTAAAGAGCGAGGTTAACGCCTCAAACTGAAGCCCCGGTCAATGGCGGCCCTAACTATAAGGGTCCTAAGGTAGCGAAATTCCTTGTCGGGTAAGTTCCGACCCGCACGAATGGCGTAACGATTTGGGCACTGTCTCAACGAGGGACCCGGTGAAATTGCAATAGCGGTAAAGATGCCGTTTACCCGCACCAAGACGGAAAGACCCCGTGGAGCTTTACTACAACTTGACATTGGATTTGGTTATATACTGTGTAGAATAGGTGGGAGACTTTGAAGCTTCGGCGCTAGCCGAAGTGGAGTCACCAGTGAAATACCACCCTGTATGTGTCTTGGTTCTTACCGTGCCCGTTATCCGGTTACGGAACAGTGTCCGGTGGGTAGTTTAACTGGGGCGGTTGCCTCCTAAATTGTAACGGAGGCGTTCAAAGGTTAGCTAAGTTCGGATAGAAATCGAACTGATAGGGTAAGCCCATAAGCTAGCTTGACTGCGAGACCTACAAGTCGAGCAGGTGCGAAAGCAGGAGCTAATGACCCACTCATAACACGTGGAAGTGTGAGAGATCAACGGATAAAAGTTACCCCGGGGATAACAGGCTTATAGCGCCCAATAGTCCACATAGACGGCGCTGTTTGGCACCTCGATGTCGGCTCGTCCTATCCTGGAGCAGGAGCATGTTCCAAGGGTTTGGCTGTTCGCCAATTAAAAGGGTACGCGAGCTGGGTTCAGAACGTCGTGAGACAGTTCGGTCCCTATCTGGTGTGGGCGTTTAGAAATTTGAGAAGAGTTGCTCCTAGTACGAGAGGACCGGAGTGAACGAACCGCTGGTGTATCGGTTGTCATGCCAATGGCATTGCCGAGTAGCTACGTTCGGACGGGATAAACGCTGAAAGCATATAAGCGTGAAGCCTCCTTCAAGATTAGATTTCTCCATTTAGACTCGCAGTAGACGACTGCGTTGATAGGCACCAGGTGTAAGCACAGCAACGTGTTCAGCCGAGGTGTACTAATAGTCGATTGACTTTTTTTATACTTTTAATTCGCTGGCAATTTGTAGCTAGTAGACTATGAGTTAGTAAGAAGTTTTAGTTTCAACCATTTAACATATTTTTATCAAATAAAACCCCTTGTGGGTTTTATGCTCGTGTCTTTAGCGAAGGGGCCACACCGGTTCCCATGCCGAACACCGAAGTTAAGACCTTCTGCGTCGATGATACTCTTTTAGGGGAAAGTAGAACGACGCGAGCATAGAATCCACAAACTAAAAACACCAGACATCAACTTCTGGTGTTTTTTGGTACTTAGGCGGACTAGACTAAACTATTTTAATTTAATTATCTCCTAATTATTATCTAATTAAGCTCTATTCAAATACCACTTTTGGTATCAAAAGTGGAGCAAAAATAACCGACTGTGGCTCGCCCAAATAAGCGCCCCAGGCTAGCGAACAATCTTTATCCAGGATAAACTTGCCCTGATTGCTAACGCTTCAGGGCTTCAGACAATCCTGGATAATGATTAGTCCGTTAGCCTGTTGCTTTCTTGGAGCTCGATGTCGGTGTAAGGCAGACAACAGAAAACAGAGGACAGACAACAGGGGGCGGAGGACATGCGCAGCAAAAGCGAGCAACAGCTGGTGTTTTTGGTGCTTCACCTTGACAGGTTACGGGGGGGGGCTATTATTAGGCCATACTAAATGAAGGAGTAACTATAATTGATAAAAAACCTCCCTTAAAAACAACTAAAAAAACCGATGAGGCTACAGGTGATCGAACTAAAAAAGATTTTATGACTACTGCAATGCTTTCACTATTCTTGGGTGGATTTGGTGTTGATAGATTCTACCTAGGCAAAATGGGTACAGGTATTTTAAAATTAATAACTTTCGGTGGTTTTGGTATCTGGTACCTTATCGACTTAATACTTATACTAACTGGGGCGATGAAGTCCATGGACGGACAGTTACTTGCAAACAGAAAAAAGAATATTAAGTCGGCTTTAATTATGACCGGTGTTGTTTTTGTTATTGTAATAGCCATTGGTGCTGTATCGCCAAAAACTCCCACGGCTACAGAATCGACGAATACTAAGCCTGTAGATACCAAACCTGCAGAAACCAAGCCTGTAGATACCAAACCTGCAGAAACCAAACCGCCTGAAGTACCAGCAGAGACGGTAAGTCAAAAAAATGCTGTCAGTAAAGCAAAGGGCTACCTAAGCTACACTGCATTCTCCCATGATGGATTGGTAGCGCAATTGGAGTACGAGAAATTCACGCATGAAGATGCGGTATATGGTGCAGACAACTCTGGTGGAGACTGGATGGTACAAGCAGCTAAAAAAGCAAAATCATACATGGAGTATTCATCCTTCTCAAGAGGAAGCCTAATTAGCCAATTGGAGTATGATAAGTTCACACTAGCGCAAGCTACACACGGAGCAGATTCGGTAGGACTGTAGTACCCCCTCTAGTTTAATTGTTACTTATTGAATACCACTTTTGCTGCCCTTTACCGACATCGAGCTCCCAGAAAGCAACAGGCTAACGAACTAATCATTATCCAGGATTGTCTGAAGCCCTGAAGCGCTAGCTATCAGGGCAAGTTTATTATGGATAGAGATTGTTCGGTAGCCTGGGGCGCTTATTGGGGCGAGCCACAGTCGGTTGGTTTTATATCACTTTTGGCAGCAAAAGTGATGACTAATGAGATTAGTCTAAATATAATTATTATTGATGATTATTAGCAATTTGTGGCATTTTAGTCCAAAACCAGCCCAAAATAATCACTTCATATAACTATTGACAAAATAACCATAACTCGGTATAATCATAACCACAATAATATTAACCCAAGAGTTTAACAGCATCTTGGAGGGTGTAGAATAAGAGCTAGTTGGACTCCTTGCAAAAAGGAGTTTTTCTTATGCCAGGAACAAGAGAAGGCGGTATCAAAGCCGCATCAACCAACAAAAAGCGTTACGGTAAAGAGTTTTATACTCGCATCGGCGCAGTCGGTGGCAAAAAAAGTCGTGGCGGTGGATTCGCTGCCAACCCAGAGCTAGCTCGTGAAGCTGGCGCCAAGGGTGGACGCGCGAGTCGCCGTGGCAAAGCCGCTAAATAGGTATTTTTAACTACCATTAAAGAGCTCCATTAACTTGGGGCTCTTTAATTATTTAATTATTTCTCTTCTGATAGTACTCAAAATATCTTTGCTGACTTTCCACTTAGTACGACAATGGTAGCATTGAAACCGACTAGGCACGGATTGCATATTGAATTTATGGCATTTAGGGCATGTACTGCGCTTTGTTAGCCAATTGTCGTAGCTTTCCATACATTGAGCTATGTATTGCTCCTCAAGCGCTATAGAGTGCTTCAGAGCAAGCTTTCGGGTCATATTCCAGGCGTCCATTTCCATAGCGAAAAGTTCAAAATCGAATCTATAGTGGAAGTGCCCGAGTAAAGCATGGCTTATCTCGTGCAAGAGGGCCAGCTTGCCAGAGGCCTTATTAAGCAAAGTTGGGTCGTAGTTAATAACATCCTCGCCTGCATCATAGGCAAAATAGCCTGCTGGCAAGAACCGTTGCTTCGGATAAGCAGCGATAATCTCCATTCACCCTCCTTTTTATTAGTATCAACTATAAGCCCTGAACTGCTGACTGTAAATAATTATTTGCATAGTAAGCATTTTGGGGTGTAAAATACATAAAAATTAAGGGGATAGAAATGAATAAATCAAATGCAATTAAATTATTTCTGGCATTATCATTAATCGCTGTGGTCGTCGCGGCAACCATCAGCTATGGCGGTACTCAGCGAAGTAAGCAGGCCAAAACAGATCCCACGAGAAGTTCATTGCCTACTATTTCCGAAGCCCCTAAGCAGCAAGAGCCTGCTAAAGATAACGAAAACCCTAGTAAGCCTGCCGACTCTCAGCCCAAGCCAGTCAGCGACGAGCCTAGCCCCGCTGTAGCTACGCCTTCCCAGCCAAGCAGCCCTCAGGCGCCGATATTAGCGCAGATACCCCAAAGCAGTATACCCGCTACTGGCCCCGCAGACACACTAATACCTGCGTTGGTATTGGGGCTTCTAACGGGGCTTTACTTAGTCAGCAGGCGTACCCTCAGGGCAAGCAAATAGCTTTACAACTAGCCATAAATCAGATATAGTCTAGATAAACGAGTAGTGAAGTAATAATTCACAGCTTTTCGTTTTAACGCTACAAACCTAAGGAGAAAATTTTAATATGTCGATATCCAGTATTTCTATGGATGATCTTTTGGCTGATCAATCCATTAAGGCTCTTAATGTTGAGGATCTTGTTGAGGGTACTGTTTTAGCTAAGGATCGCCGTGAACTTTGGCTTGATCTTGGGGCTTACGGAACAGGAGTAGTTAGTGGTCGCGAAGTCGAGCAATCTAGCAAGGATCTTAAGATAGGTGACGCCGTTTCGGCCTCCGTTATAGATCTTGAAAATGATGACGGGTATATCGGCCTTAGCCTTAAAAAGGTTGCCAAAGAGAAGGGCTGGGATGAGCTAGAGACCAGATTTAAGAATAAAGAAGTCTTTGGAATAGTGCCATTTGATGCTAACAAGGGCGGAATGCTCATTGAAGTAGATGGCGTTCGTGGCTTCTTGCCAGTGAGCCAGCTATCTGGAGAAAACTATCCGCGAGTGACTGGTGCCGACAAGGATGAAATACTCCACAGGCTAAATACTCTAGTTGGTCGTACACTAATGATTAGAATCCTTGATTTGGATCGTAGACAGAGCAAACTAATCGTATCCGAGAAAGAAGCGCAGCGAGAGTTCACAGAAGGTAAAATCGCGGCCTTTAAAGTTGGTGATACTATCAAGGGCATAGTTACGGGGGTGGTAGACTTCGGAGTCTTTGTGAATGTCGATGGCATCGAAGGCCTGGTTCATATTTCCGAAATCGCCTGGGATAGGGTTGATAACCCCTCAAAGTATGTCAAGGTTGGTCAAGAAGTGGAGGCAGTAATTATCGCTATCGATCAAGATAAGCTGTCTTTATCAATAAAGCAACTAACAGAAGACCCTTGGCAAAAAGAGATATCCGTTTATAAGCTTGGCGATAAGATAGATGGTAAAGTTACGAGAATAACTCCTTTCGGTGCTTTTGTTCAAATTAGCCCTGTAATAGAGGCTTTGGTCCATATCTCGGAGCTATCAGGCGACCATGTGACTGATCCTAATAAGCTCGTGAAGGTTGGTGAAACCAAACAATTTAGAGTCATCGGAATAGATACTGAGCAACACAAACTTTCTCTTAGCCTTAAGCCCACCGAAGCATCTCAAGACAAGGTCGCTAAAGCCAAAGAAACTATTAAGGATTAAACACTTTGACGGCCAAAACTCTACATGTCCCAATCCGCAGCTGTAGGTCGTGCCGTAGTAAACTGCCCAAATCACAGCTTAACAGGTGGGTTATAAGGGACGAAGAATTAGTTTTGGATCCTAATAAAAACATTGATGGCCGCGGAGCCTATGTTTGCTCAGATGATTGCTATAATAAGGTTTATAAACAACTGCCATTTATCTTAAAAAGGAGGCACTAGTGAAAGAAGAACTAAACAAGGTTGAAGCACCAGAAGTTATTACTGTTGGTGAGTTTGCTAGTCTGATAGGTAAGGGCCCGGCCGCAGTTGTAGGTGAGCTGATGAAGAATGGGGTAATGGCCACCGTTAATGAGAATATTGATTTTGATACAGCCCAAATAATTGGTGCGGAACTTGGCTTTGAAATAATTCCTAAACCGGCAGATCAGGCGGAGCGTCCTAATAAAGAAGACAGTAGTCCTCAAAAGACAAGGCCTCCAGTTATTGCTGTGATGGGCCATGTAGATCATGGCAAAACTAGCCTTTTGGATGCTATCAGAAATGCTGAAGTAGCTGCAGGTGAATCTGGGGGGATTACTCAGCACATTGGCGCCTACCAGGTCACCAAAAACGATAGAGTGATAACATTTTTAGATACCCCTGGTCATGAGGCTTTTTCGGCTCTTCGCGAACATGGGGCTAAGATTGCTGATATTGCGATTATTGTCGTCGCAGCCGATGACGGCGTAAAGCCACAGACAAAAGAAGCCATTGATCATGCCAAACAAGCTGGGGCATCGCTGGTGATTGCAATTAATAAGATCGATAAAGAAGGCGCGGATACCAACAGAGTTAAGCAGGAGCTATCCGAAATAGATGTCTTGCCAGATGACTGGGGTGGCGATGTGCCCTGCGTTGAGGTGTCTGCAAAAACAGGCGATGGCATTGCTAAGCTTCTAGAGGTGGTACTGCTGGTAGCAGATATAGTAGAAACTAAAGCTCGGGCTACTGGCCTTGGGCGTGGAGTTGTGATTGAGTCTCACCTAGATACAGGAATGGGCCCTATTGTAACCCTATTATTACAGGAAGGTACTTTGCAGACTGGCGACTGGATCATTGCTGGCTCTAGTTACGGAAAGATTAGAACGATGTTGGATTTTAAGGGCAATAAACTAAAGCAGTCGACACCTGCGATGCCAGCAATTGTATCAGGCCTCAAATCGCTACCTGATTTCGGTAATTGGTTCGAACAAGTTAAGACTGAAAGAGAAGCTAAAGACTGGGTAGAGAGACAGTCTCGAAAGCAAAGCTTCAAATCAGTCACCTCGATCAAGAGCAAGACAGCTGAAGATATTGCTAACGCCATGGTAGAGGGGGATATTAAAGAGTTGCCGCTGGTAGTTAAAGCTGATGTCCAGGGCTCGCTCGAATCACTGCTTACCGCTTTAGGCCAAGTCGGTAATGACGAGGTTAGGGCTAAGGTAGTTTCATCTGGGGTTGGAGACATATCAGAGAGTGATGTCCAGGCCGCCGCTGCCGCGGGGGCAGTTATCCTTGGGTTCCATGTCAGTATTAATGCAGCAGTTAATCAGCAGGCCAAACGGTCTGGAGTCGACTTCCAGCTCTATAAGGTTATTTATGAACTCTTAGATGATGTTAGGGGCTGGCTGTCTAGCATGCTAGATCCTGAAATAATCGAGACAATCAACGCTAAATTAAAAATTCTAGGAGTCTTCAAGACCACCAAGGATAAAGTAGTTTGTGGCGGCAAGGTATTAAGCGGCAAGGTAGTCCCAGGCCTAGAAGTAAGGATCTTAAGATCCGGGAAGCTAATTGGGATGGGGAAGCTTAGTAGCTTACAAAAAGATAAGCAGTCCGCCAAGGAGGCTATGGAAAATGAAGAATGTGGCCTGGAGGTCGCTACCACTAAAACCATCGAGATAAGCGACGAGCTAGAGTTTATAACTACTTCTCAGCAACCTCGAAAGTTATAATTTATGAATCTTCGTCTTGAAAAGTTTAGTTCAATGGTAAAAAAACAACTTGCTCCTATAATGCTTGAGCATCAGATACCTGGCAGCTCTGTTAGCGTTAATAGCATTAAAATCAGCCCTGATCTTAAAATTGCTCATGTCTATGTATCTGTCTGGGGCAGAAATGCCGAAAACGCCTTTGCGTCTATAAAAGATAGTAGTGGCGAAATGTCTCGCATATTAGCTACTAAGCTAAAATCTAAATTTTCTCCTAGACTGAGCTTCCATTTGGACACAGGCCAGAACGATTCGGCAAGAATCGAAGAACTGCTAAGCGGCAGCTAATACCTGTCTCTGTCAGTGCTTATATTTGCCCAATAATTCAAAGCAGAGTATTATTAGCTCATGAGTAAAGTTGTTTTACTAGTAGAGGATAATGATTTTATCCGCAATATGTACAAACTTAAACTAAGCAAAGCTAGTATCGATGTCGTAGAGGCAGTTGATGGGGCTATGGCTCTTGCTATGATATCCGAGGATATGCCAGGGTTAGTGCTTTTGGATCTTATGATGCCAAATGTTAGTGGTCTAGAAGTACTCAAAGAGCTAAAGAAACAAGGCCTAACACCAGCTCTCCCGGTAATTGTTTTGACCAATGTCATGGACTCACAAATGCTCGAAGAAGCCAAAGAATTAGGGGCTCGCGACTATATTGTTAAAACAGACCTTACACCTAGCCAGGTAGTAGATGGAATCAAGCAGTTTATTTAGATTGTTATTGGCTATTTTAGTTTAGTAAGCTTATACTTAATCTAAACTTAACAACTAAAGGAAATTATTGGTCTTATGATAA
>JAPLVO010000004.1 GCA_026397045.1 Patescibacteria group bacterium
ATTTATTCTCTATTCCCAATCCAGAGTTCCGCCTGTTTGGTATTCAATAACTCGTGTTTCGAAAAAGTTCTTTTCTTTACTTAGGTCGGCAGCTTCGCTCATCCATGGGAACGGATTTTTGGTGTGGTATTGCTTCGGCAGGCCAACTGATGCCAGGCGCCTATCAGCTACATGTTCTATATATTGCTTGAAGCCGTCGGCATTCATACCAAATATGCCGCGCGGAAACACTTCCTGGGCATAGGTATATTCTAGCTTGGTGGCTTGAGTTATCAAATCAACCATTTTAGTCTGGAACTCATCCGTCCAGAGTTCAGGCTGTTCCTCCTTAATGGCATTTATCATATTAACACCAAAGTTGAGATGCTGAGATTCATCACGCATTATATACTGTATTTGTTCGGCGCTACCAACAAGTTTGTTTTGACGCTGGAAACCAAAGATTACCGCGAAGCTAGAATAGAAGAATATTCCCTCTAGGATAAGCGAAAATACGCAGAGGTTTTCTAGGAACTTTTGGTCGCTTTCAAATGTACCAGTATGGAAGTCATCGGCAAATATTCCCTCATTGAAGGTTAAAATGAATTTAGCCTTGCTAAAGTGAGCGGAGTTTTCTCGGTACATATTGAATACCTTGCTGCCGTCAAGGCCAAGGCTCTCTACGATGTACTGGTATGCGTGAGTGTGTATGGCTTCCTCATAGGACTGACGCAATAAGTACATGCGGCATTCCGGGCTGGTAATGTGTTTGTACAGGGCCAGGACTAAATTATTAGCTGCAATCGAGTCGGCTGTAGTGAAAAACCCGAGGGCTGTCTGGAATGCTTGTCGTTCGTCGTCCGATAAATTATCTGATTTCCAAAGCTCAATATCGTCCTGCATAGCGATTTCTGTCGGTAGCCAGTGGTTGGCATTGCCAGCCAAATAGGCATCCCAGGCAAAATTATGCTTCATAGGGTGTAATTGGATGACATCGGCATCTTCGCCATTTATGATTCGTCTCTTATTAATATCTGGTCTTATGTCGGACATTTTAAGTGTCATAGCAGTTCTCCTTTTATTTTATTTGTTACTTAGCCATAGCGTTATCAGGCGGAATTGTAGCAGCCTCACGCTTGTGCGTAGAGCCGAACTCTGAACTATCTACAGTAGATTTCTCTACCTGTGATATAGCCATACTGCGGAGGTAATAGGTGGTTTTTAGGCCCTGGTCCCAGGCAGCCATGTATATATCGCTAAGTTGCTTTCCGCTCACTCCCTGGACGAATATATTAAAACTCTGGCTCTGGTCGATCCACTTGCCGCGATGGGCAGTAATCTTCACTAGCGCTAATGGGTCTATTTCGAATACTTCACGGTACTTTGCTCGAAGTTTTTCGGGAATCTCGTTAATTTTTTGGATCGAGCCATCGTGGTATTTGATCTTTTTAACCATGGAATCATTCCATAAGCCAAGATTTTTAAGATCCTCAATGAGATAGCTATTAATGACAGTGAAATCGCCGCTCATATTGGATTTGACATACAAGTTCTTGTAGATAGGTTCGATACAAGGGTAGCAGCCGGCGATATTTGCGATCGATGCAGTCGGTGCGATAGCCATGGTGTTGGAGTTGCGCATACCATATTTCTTAACATGAGCTTTGGCTGGTCTCCAGTCTAACTTTCCACCACGCTTAACATCTATCTTGCGCCCACGCTCAGCCTCCAACAAATCGATAGTATCGGCTGGGAATATTCCGCGGTCCCACTTAGAGCCCTTGAAGCTCTTGTAGGCACCTCTGTCTTTGGCTAATTTGCTAGAGCCCATAATGGCATGGTAGCTAATTAGCTCCATAGATTCATCGGCGAATTCTACTGCCTTAGGCGAACCAAAATTAATATCAAGTAAATATAGAGCATCCTGGAAGCCCATTATGCCTAGACCCACTGGGCGATGCCTGAGGTTAGAAGTCTCGCATTCTTTGGTTGTGTAGTAACAAATATCCACGACATTATCGAGCATCCGCATGGCGAGCTCTGTGGTAGTTTGGATTAGCTCTTTATCTAGTTTGCCCGATTTAATGTGCTTGGCCATGTTTATCGAGCCTAAATTACAGACCGCAGTCTCTTCGGCTGAGTTATTAAGAGTTATCTCGGTACAAAGGTTGGAATTGTGGATAACCCCCACATGGTCTTGAGGACTCCTTACATTACAGGCGTCTTTAAAGGTAATCCAGGGGTGCCCAGTCTCAAATAGCATAGTAAGCATTTTGCGCCATATCTGGGTTGCTGGAAGTCTACGAAACAGCTTTATTTTACCTTCATCGGCCATCTGCTCGTATTCTTGATAGCGCTTTTTAAAAGCGTCACCGTATAGATCGTGCAGGTCAGCGGCTTCCTCGGAACTAAATAGCGTCCACTGCTCATTATTGTTAACCCTCTCCATAAACAGGTCGGGAACCCAATTAGCGGTGTTCATGTCATGGGTGCGGCGGCGTTCATCGCCAGTGTTCTTGCGAAGCTCTAAAAAGTCCTCAATGTCCAGGTGCCAAGTTTCCAGGTAGGCGCAGGTGGCACCTTTGCGTTTGCCGGATCTGCTGATCGCAACCGTGGTATCGTTCATTATTTTAAGAAATGGCACTACACCTTGAGAGGGGATGTTAACCGACTTTATAAGCGACCCAGTACCTCTGATGTTTGTCCAGTCGGTGGCAATACCGCCAGAGTATTTACTCATCAGTGCATTATCCAGATAAACCTTGAATATATGCTTCAGATCATCCTCGACGGTATTTAGAAAGCAGGAGGATAGCTGAGGTTTGCTAGTTCCCGAATGGAATAGGGTAGGAGTGGATGGGACATAGCGCAGTGTAGAGAGTACATCGTAGAACTGCTTAGCCCATTTATCTTTGTCTTTCTTTTCTGCGATAGCCAAGCCCATTGCAATACGCATCCAAAATGTCTGAGGAGCTTCCTGACGGCGAAGACGACCCTCCGATTGTATGAAGTAGCGATCGTGCAGCATATCTAGGCCCATATAGTCTATTAATTGGTCGCGCTCAGGCTTGAGGTAATCGGCCATGTCGTCTAGATCAAAGCTATTTAGCCGTTTGTCCAGGCGACCGTCCCGAACTGCATCCTTGATAAAAGCCTTGAAGGTCGACTTATAGTCAGCATTCAGGGTTGATTTGTGGTTGCCACCCAAGACCTCTTTATATATTTTCCTTAGTAGCAATCTCGAGGACAACTTAGAGTAGGTTGGATCCTGCTCAATATGGGCTTTAGTGGCCATTATCATACTATCCTCTAGCTCATCGTAGGTAATACCATCGTAAATACTACCTTTTACAGACTGAGCAATGCCATCGAGGTCTACATCATCAGAGATGTCATCGGCTGCTTCCAAAAGTTCCTTAACTAGCTTGGCATAGCTGAAGTTTTGTAGGGTACCATCGGGCATTGTAACCTTTAGGTTACTCTGCTCGAGTTTTTCAGCGGAGCGAGCCGACTCGGCATCGCGCATAGCCTTATGCGTATCACGATAAATTATAAAAGCCCGGACTGTCTTGTAGTGCCCTGAGCGCATCAGTTGTTGCTCAATAAGGTCTTGTAGGGTTTCGACATCAGGGGTCGATTCGCTAAAGGCTAATTCGGCCTGGGTTGTAACTTCAGTCACCACAGCTTTTATATCTTCAGTTGTGGCCTCACCACCAACGCTATCGCTTGCTTTACCGATTGCTATTTCAATCCTCGAGCGATCAAAATCGACCATTTGCCCGTTCCGTTTTTTTATTTGCTCAAAACTCATTTCACCCTCCTTATTGCTGTTTATGTCTGTATATAGCGTTTCAAAGCTCTTATGGACCACTATATACGGGCTTTTTATTATGGTCAATGTGTTTTTTTTACCACACCATGGCCGGCTTATGGACAGGCCATAAATTACCAAAAAAAACATCACGGCTACGGACCCACATACGAAAACACCCCTCTTTTGTCAACTCATCGGTCAATAAACTTTTCTTACTAACAATAATACGCCAATGTAAGCATTGGCGCTAGGACTACCAAAAAGTCATATTTGGTGTTATGGCTAGTAAAATAGCTCTTTGAAATATATAATACATCTGTTGGTCCCATCGTCTAACGGTTAGGACACCAGATTCTCAATCTGGCAATGCGGGTTCGATTCCCGCTGGGATCACCA
>JAPLVO010000005.1 GCA_026397045.1 Patescibacteria group bacterium
CTGATTCGCCATGAAACTAATATTTGATACTATTGCTTCAGAACCTGAAGGGTAGATCCGTATGTAGCCAGTATTAGGGCCGGGGTTGACGGTGACATTAACTATAGCAGCCTGGACAGTGCCCGGCAGGCCGCCTTTGCCTACTAGCGTTACAGCTTGCGGTGAAGTAGCAGAACTAGTTAAATCTATTTTAGTAGGGCTGATGGTGTCATACACTCTTACGGCAGTAGGAAGTATGTAATTTCTGCCCATGACTAATATATCGCTACTGGCGTAATAGCCTATCAGGTCTACTACTGTATCTACCGATGCCGAGCTCCAAAGCTGTATTTTACCATCTTTCATAGGGGCCATTATTTCATTGGCGATATTATTGCCAGCAGAAAAACTAGCGTTAGATGTGACCGTAGGAGGGCTAGCATTGTATATCTTATTGTAGCCTTCGAGGCCAATATCCCCGGGGTAGACTCGATAAAATCCACCTACTGGACTACTTGCTGCGACTGCAGTGACATTAACAACTGCTACTTTTTTATTAGGCGCTGTGTCAAGGGATATTGAAATTGGTGTTGGGCTGGCCTTGGGTGGCGTAGATCTTGTATCCAACACTCTACGGATGTCAGGGACAAAATTAAGCTGCTTACCGATAAGGCCTGTTGGAGGGGTTACCCCCTGCTGGGGGTTTCCTGCGTAGCTATAATAACCCACTAGGTCGCCGACGACATCTATACTGCCCGAGCTATTGGCAAAGCTTATTGTTGGTGCTTGGATATTAGGGTCAATAGGGATAACAATCTCGTTGGAAGTAGATATGCCCTTGCTGGCATATAATGAAGCATACTGAGGCTCGGTTGTTCCAGTTTGCCACACCTTAATGCTGGTGTTTTCTGTAGGGGACACTATTGAGATATTCATTACCACGCCAGTTACTTTGGCAGCCGATTGGTCTCCCTGGACCTGTGTATAGCCGGGGGATGCCTCAAACGGCTTAACCCCTTCTAGCTTCCCACCGGGGCTGAGCTTGCCATTAGATACTTTTCTGGTATCGACGACTCTAATAGATTTTGAAATAAAATACGAAGAAGCTACGGGTGATGTCGCTGCTCTGGTAAAGAACACAACAGCTAAGCCAAAAATAGTAAATACCCCCAGGAAAGCATAAATAATTGGTTTTTTTAATAAGCCCTTCGAGCTCGTTTTAGTGACTTTACTGCTGCTTTTATAGGATCTACTCGATTTTTTTGCTATTCTGGCCACTGGTTGACTCCTTTAATTTTTTATTTCTATGATTACTCGTAATATTAATAGATGTTATGCTTAAAGTCAATTGCGACTATTGCAAAAAAATCCCTCAGGCAAATATTTTGTCGAGCTTCGGCTTATCAAATCCAACAACTATTTCGCCACCTGCGTCAATTACTGGAACACCCATTTGGCCAGATTTATCTACCATTTCCTGGACTCTATCTCGGCTTTCTGCTAAATCAACCAATTCATACTTAATATTGTTTTCTGCGAAATACTCTTTTACATTCTTACAAAACACACAAGTTGGGGTTGTGTATAATATTACTTTCTTATCTATATTTTGGTTCATATCGGCCTTTCTTTTTAATATACATAGTTTACCAGTTATTATTTCCTAGACAAATACTGAGAGGCACAAATGGCGGCTTTAGCCCCTTCACCGGCCGCAGTAATAATTTGTTTCTCTATAATATCAGTTATATCGCCAGCGGCGAATATACCTGGCTCAGATGTCATATTGTATTTATCTATTATGATCTCCGAGTTCTTGTTGAGCTTAACCAAGCCCTTTAAGTAGTCAGTTGCTGGTAAAGAACCGACCTCTATAAATACCCCCGAGACATTTAGATCCTTTGATAACCCCCCATCTCTGGACTTAATTCTGATTGACTCAACTGTTCGGTCGCCCTCGATCATAGAAACCTCGGTGTTATTAATTATTCTGATCTTAGGGATATCCAATACTTTCTCTTTCATTACTGGGTCGCCATTGAGCTCCTTCGTGATATTGACTATGTATATCTGATTGACTATTTTACTAACATTTAGGGCGGCGTCGAGAGCAGAATTGCCACCACCGATTATCGCCACATCCTTTCCCTTGAATAGCGGGCCATCACACCAGGCGCAATAAGCTACACCGCGATTCAAAAATTCTTTCTCGCCAGGGACGCCAAGTTCCATGGGTACTTTTCCACCAGCTATAATGATAGCTTTGGCCGACTCCTTTTTACCATCGCCAGTTTCTACCACAAAGTTTTTAGCTTTCTTATGGATTTTTGCGATACCAGAGATACTAATTCTGAGCTCTACATCGTCCTTAAACTCCTCCAAATGCTCTTCAAATTTCTTGACCAGATCTGGGCCAGTTATCATGCTAAAACCAAGATAGTTTTCGATGTCGCTACTCCATGAAGCCTGCCCACCGATGTCCTTTGTGATTACTAGGGTCCTTAGCTTTTTTCTTGCAGCGTAGACTCCAGCCGTCATCCCGGCAGGTCCTGCGCCTATAATTATTAAGTCATAAATACTGTTCATACTCTTGCTATTTCCTTTGGATTATAATCTTTGGGGGCCTTGGCGAGCAAATTTAGCAATTTAGGCTTAGATAGCAAGCCAGCTTGAGCCCCTAATTGCTGGACTACACTCATTGGGTTAATTGGCGACCATTTAAGTGCCGTAATAATGCTTTCGCCTGCCACAAGTGCTGCTAAAAATGTCGAGGTATACGCATCACCGCACCCAGTGCGGTCAAATGGATTCTTTGGATCAGGGTAATTGCGCATACTATATATTGTCTCGCCATCACTAGCGTAGCTGCCATTTGGCCCATCTGTTATTACTACAATCTTGGGCCCGTAGCCATGTAAAATCCTTACTAGCGTGGGGATGTCTCTGGAATCCGAGGCAGTTACCTGTTGAGCCTCCTCAAGGTTTACTGCGAACAGTTCTGTCCTTGAATATAGCTCTTGCAGCTTTTTAACACCTTCACGAATTTGGAAAGTACCTGGCTGAAAGGCTAATTTTACCTCTGGGTTGGAAGCTAGATAGCTAGCTATGTCATCGTGAATATGGCGAGCCTTTTCGCCAATCGAGCTTAGGTATATCCAGCGTGGCTGGCTGACCTTAGGTATACTAGGCCAACGATAGGGATAGGCTTCATGTTTTATAAGTATTGTACGGTCTGCGCCGTAAGAGAGTACATAATGATAGTTACTTGCCATACCTTTGTTAACTCTGACAAACTCTGTAGATACTCTATGGGCCCTAAGGCTTAATAATATTTGTTCGCCCACCGTATCATCCCCGACATTGGCGTACAAGCTAGAGTTTAGACCTAACCTAGCGAAGCAGACAGCTGCATTGGGGCTGTTGCCGACACCAGCCACCACTATGGCTTCATCGAACGGTATCTTTGTCCCGAATGTCATGCATAATAGCGGGTGATGTGAATTGGGGTGCTCAATTTTAGCTTCATGAGGCAGAAGCTTAATAAAGGCATCGGTTACTACATCTCCAACACTTAGCACATCTATCCTACTATTGTTCATTTTTATAATACTCCTGTTTCTACTTTAATTGTTCTAAGGGCTGGCTTGCGTAATACTCCCGCTCGAGTGCCAAAAACTTCTAGCACCGAGCATGCGTTAGCGCTAGCGAATGTCAGAGCTTCCGGCACGGTTTTTTGCTGGAAAATTGCCGAGGCATAACTGGCCGCAAAAATATCATTAGCTCCTGTCATGTCTAGTGGATTAACTTTTTTATAGGTCCCGCAAGAATACATGGTCTGATCGTGAAAAGCATAAGACTCTTTACTAACATCATATAGTAAAACCGACTTTGATCCAAGGGCGCTTAGCTGTCTGATAATTTCCGCGCTGTCTGAAACCCCATCAAAGAAGCTGGAGGCAAAATCAATTGGCATCATCATGCTAGTGAGCCTAGAAAGTGCATAGTTCATTTGTTTAGTTTTATAGCCACTAGTGCTAGTGACATTTGCAATCAAGCTGGCCCCGCAAGATTTAGCCCACTCAACAAAAAACTTAAACAACTTAAAATCAACTGGCAGTTCAGCCAAATATAGGGCCCTAGCAGTAAGGCCAGGGAACCTTACATCATGGCCTCGTAAGGAATTAACTGAATTTTTATAGGATAAATCTATATCCTGCGCTCTTTCGGTTACAATGTGGATATTTAAATCTGTATGGTGCTCGGGATTGTTGATAAGCAGCTCGTGTTCAATACCCTCATGTTTTAATATTATTTTTATCTGATTGGCTAAATGGTCCTTACCAGTCCGGGCAATACAGCCTGTCTTGATGCCCTGACGAGCAAAGCATATCGCTGAGTTTAGGCCTGGGCCGCCTGCTTCATATACCGAGTGGTCAACCTGGTATTGAGCACCACTCTGGAGGGTTATAGAATCATCCTTGCTCATTAAGCTCGGTTTTATGCTTTTACCGCTGATAAAAATATCAAAGCCAACCGAGCCGACAGTTATTATATCTAGATTCATCTTTTTGGTGCCTTTAGCAGTTTGCTCGCAAGATTAATAATAGATGCACTATCTAGCTGGTATTCGGCCCATAGCTGCTTGACCTCTCCGGACTGCCCATATCTGTCCTTAATGCCAATCCTCCATAATGTGGCTGCTGACTGCTCGCTAATTAGTTCTGCCACAGCCCCACCGAGGCCGCCAGAGGCCTGAGCCTCCTCTACCGTTATGACCTTTTTAGTTTTATTGGCACTTTTTAATATTAGCTCGTTATCTAGCGGTTTTATTGTTGGGCAGTTAATGACCTCAACATCTACACCCTGTTTGGCTAATTCTTCAGCTGCTTTTAAGGCCTCATAAACCAAAGTGCCACAGGCTACTAGGGTTAGGTCCTTGCCATCGCGCAAAACCAATGCCTTGCCAATAACAAACGGCGTCGAGTCGGTTGTAACTACTGCAGTTTTTTCGCGGGCTAGCCTAAGATACCCCGGGCTAGCTGTCTTGGCTAACGCCATAGTAGCCTTTCGGGCCTCTGTACTATCGCAAGGCACAATTACAGTCATATTTGGTAGTGCCCTCATCAGTGCGATATCCTCGAGCATTTGGTGTGTTGCTCCATCGGGCCCTACAGATACCCCTGCATGGCAGCCGACTATCTTAACATTCCTATCATTTAGGCATATTGTGGTACGAATTTGCTCCCAATTCCTTCCAGGACTAAAGCTAGCATAACTAGTAGTGAATGGTTTTTTACCCACGGCTGCTAGGCCGCTAGCAACGGTAACCATATTTTGCTCTGCAACACCTACCTCTATAAACCTATCCGGGAAGGCTTTCTTGAACAACTCTACCTGAGTAGACTCAGTTAAATCTGCCGTCATGGCGACAATACTATCATCGATCTTGCCAGCCTCCAGCAGGCCTTCGCCAAAACCTAAGCGATTAGATTCATATACCATGTCCTGACTAAAGATATCAGGGTTAAGCTTTGCGTCTTTATTCATGCTCACTCCTAATTTTGCCGTTCAGAGTTCGAAGCCTTTCGAGAGCCATTTTAGCCTGAACCTCTTTGGGAGGATCACCGGGAATATCCTTAAGGCCTGGCGGCATACCATGCCAGCGATAATCAAACTCCATGAAGTCCACACCTTTACCAGGTATGGTATGGGCGACTATACAGGTGGGTTTTTCGAAAATAGCTCGGCTTTGCTGCATGGCCGATATAATCTCTTCGAAATTATGCCCGTCAATTTCAATCACATGCCAATTAAAGGCTTGATACTTCATTGCAAAGGGCTCCAGGGGCATAATATCCTCAGTAACACCATCTATCTGAATATTATTTCGGTCAACAACCACTGTGAGGTTACTAAGCTTATTCTTGCCAGCAAACATTATTGCTTCCCAGGTATTACCCTCCTGATGCTCACCATCACTAGTCAAGCACCAAACCCTCTGCTCTTTTTGCGAATCCATCCTTAAGCCATAGGCCATCCCAGAGGCTTGGCTTATACCACTGCCTAGTGGGCCACTGGTAGTCTCCAGGCCTGGGAGGCGAGTTCGCTCGGGGTGGCCTTGCAGCCTAGTACCAAACTTACGAAGCGTCTTTAACTCTGAGCGAGGGAAATAGCCAGAATTAGCCATGGTGGCATACAAAACTGGGTTGATGTGCCCATTACTCAGGACTACTCTGTCTCTATCCGGCCAGTTAGGGTCTTTGGGCTTGTGGCGTAGGACCTCAAAATATAAGGCTGTAAATACATCCGCCATACCCAAAGGACCTGCTGTATGGCCACTTCCGGCCTGCACTAGCATATAGATGATATCTTGGCGAATCTGGTTTGCAATTAACTCTAATTCTTTGGTGCTGTGGATCATATTAAATAGCCCAATAGCTGCATATAATTACTGAGTGGGTCGTGAGAATTAAATATTGCCGAATTAATGTTGACTATATCGAAACCAGCTTGAAGCACCTTTTTTGCATTTTTGAGGTTGACACCGCCGTCTAGGCCTATCTCGGCTGCTGGGAACAATTCTCTGGCCTCTGGCAGCCTATCAAAAACCATTGGGTCCAGCTTTTGGCCAGCGAAGCCTGCTGGGTAGCCCATAATAAGTACATGGTTTAATAGTTCACTAAATGGCTTTAATTTTGCCAAATTAGTTTCTGGGTTTATGGCCACACCGCAGCTAAAACCAGACTTTTTTATGCGCTCCAGGTGAGGCTCGATATTTTCAACTGCCTCATACTGCAAAATAATAGTGTTCACATTAATCAGTATGGCTTGATCGATGTATAGCTTTGGCTCTTTAACCATCAGGTGAACATCCATTCTAATATCAGTTAGCCTGCCTACCTCGCTTAGGCCTATTGTCTTGTTGTCTACATATTCTCCATCTATTATATCTAGCTGGAACCGATTAGTCAGCTGTCTAATGATACTTAGTTTGCTAAGATAATCGGCTTTATTACCCACAAGAACTGCTGGCACAATCCTAGTCATAGCCCACTCTCCGATTCTATTTGTCCAATCTCTTCTATCCTGCGTTTATGGCGCGCCAGCTCTGAGAAGGGTGTGTCTAGCCAGAGTTTTGATATTTCATATAACTGTTTATCTGATAGCTCTCCTGAAGATAAGCTAAGTACATTGCTATCATTATCCTGCCTTGTCTCAAATGCCTGAGATTTATTAAGGACTGCAACTGCTCGTATGCCCTTGACCTTATTGGCCGCTATCGCCATACCTTCGCCACTATGACAAATAAGTATCCCCATCGACTTAGCATTTTCTGTGACGGCGAGTGAAACCTTCTTGGCATAAAGTGGGTAGTCATCGTCTGGATCCAGCTTGTATGGCCCCATATCAAAGAGCTCATAACTACCCTCGAGTTTTTTTGCTAGGCCTTGTTTTTTGATAAAACCAGCATGGTCGGCGGCGATAAAAACTTTCATGCTACTTTATGAGCTTCCCTACATGCTCTACCATCTCAACCAAGCGATT
Organism: Patescibacteria group bacterium; assembly: GCA_026397045.1. NCBI lineage: Bacteria > Patescibacteria group bacterium. Next base: position 7,525 of record JAPLVO010000005.1, read on the forward strand.
GCTATAGCCCCATTCATTATCGTACCAGGCTACTACCTTGCAGAGATTGCCAGCTACTACCTTAGTTAGCTTGGTATCTACAATGCAGCTGTGTGGATCACCGACAAAATCTCGGCTGACTAGCTCTTCTTCGGTGTAGTCTATGATCCCCTTGTGGGAAGAATTGCAGGCTTTAATGATAATTTTGTTAATTTCTTCGGCGCTAATATCACGCTTTGCCAAAAAGGTAATATCACTAAGTGATACTACTGGGGTAGGCACGCGAATACTTAAACCATCAAAATTGCCTTCTAGTTCTGGTACCGTGAGGGCAGCTGCAATAGCCGCACCAGTGGTTGTAGGCACTATGTTTTCGGCGGCACTACGAGCTTCACGCAAATCTTTATTAGGACCATCCTGCAAAACCTGGCTGGCGGTGTAGCTGTGGATTGTGGTCATCATTGATTTTTCTATACCTATTTCTTTTGAGAGTACGGCCATAATTGGCGCGATACAGTTGGTGGTGCAAGAAGCGTTAGATATAATCTTCTGATCGGCTGGAATTTTTTGGTGATTGGCACCAAAAACAAATGTATCTTGTTTTTCGTGGCCAGCTTCATCTTTCTTTTCAGGGGCAGATAATACAACCTTTTTGGCGCCGGCTTTTATGTGCATCTCCAGGCCCTCTCTGGTGGTGAAAAACCCAGTCGATTCTATTACTACATCAATATTCATTTCTTTCCAGGGCAGCAAGCTAGGGTCTTTTTCGGCTAAAACTTTGATTTTTTTACCATCGACCGTGATGCCATCATCTTGGCTAGATACCTGATGGTGGTAAGCCCCATAATTGCTGTCGTGCCTTAGTAGGTGTGCCAAGGTAGTGGTGTCGGTGAGGTCATTAACCGCAACAACTTGTAAATTGGGGTTTGCAAAGGCTATTTTGAAGGCATTGCGACCTATCCTTCCAAAACCATTAATAGCTACTCTTACCATTGGTAATCCTTTCTGCTTATACTTATGCTTTATATTATAACAGTTTTATGGCCCTGGCGTAGTGGTAGGGGCTTGGTTGTTGTGATTATCATCCGCTGCGGCTTGAATGGGTCTATCAACCTCTATAGGCACCGAAGTAGTGTTAGCCGCTGCTGAGGTGGGATTATTGGTGGCGTTTGGTGTACCCTGGATCTTTTCGGCAGCTGGGAGGGGTGGCAAACTAGCTATATTAGCTTCAGAAGGCGCAGCTTGGGCATGAAATGCTTCGTGAGCGTCCTTGCGAGCATTATGATGTCGGATTACAAAAAACAGTATGCCAGATGGTAGAACTATAATAAAAGCCACTACTGCTACAATCAGGATATAAACTGAAGATGGGGTGGCTTCTTTACCTTGGTCTCTTGAAGCCTCAGCCCTGGCTATAAAATCATCAACCATTCGATGCGGAGGATATCTTAGCTTCAGCTTACTAAAATCACTTATAGCAGAGGTGTAATATGCCTTCGAGAAGTTTTCTAGCCCTTGTTCCCAAATCTTCTCGTTCCCTGTTGCAGTAGATGGGACCGAAATATTATTGTCAGCAAGCAGGCTTCTGAGGTCCTCTATGTCCCGCATATAATTAAACTGAACCCCCCCGCTGTTTTCATCTGTAACTCCATAGGTAGCAATACCCACAACTTCCCCAAACTCATTAAATGCTGGACCGCCCGAGTTTCCTTTAGCGATTGATACATCGGATTGGATTAGTTTGTAAGGGGCCCCGTTGGCGCTCCTAATAGCACTTACCGTTCCCCTGGTTGGTGTTGGCTTGCTCTCGTTACTATCCACTAGCTCATTTTCAGCGGCTCCAGGGAACCCAATTACTGTAAGTGGGCTACCCTGAGCCAGTCCTTTGATACTTCCCAAAATGCTATACGGGTAATCGTCCCCCGATTCGAGCTTCAATATAGCCACATCCGATGTCTTGAAACCATCATTTGCTATATCCACATAGGGGTCGTAGTCTACCGCCACAAGCTTGGCTTTAACGATGCTATTGGTGTATTTAAACTGCCTCAGATTATCGATATTAAATTTCACTGCCTGATCAGACAATTGGACCGCATAAAAGGCATCTTGTTTTGTCTCTTTTATATCAACATTAGCTAGCTCACTATCTTGCAGCGAGCCGACCAGTGCTTGAGTGTTAGAACCGTCACCACTGGCCGCTATAGCATACTCCGAATCGGCGGTGGCCTGAGTTATAAGCCCGGTTCTTGCTAGAAACGATAGATAGCTCTTTACTACTGGCAGATTATTGAGCGCCAAACTAGTGGCCAGGACCTCCGCTGCATTTGATTTTACTACATGACCATTGGTGCCTACATACCCCTGTGGGCTGATAATAAACCCCGATCCATAGCCAGCCGAGCAGCCCCCATTAATACTTTGAGTAACCGAGCCTAGCCTCATGTCAAAGTCGATACAGTATGTGGAAGCGATTCTTACCACTGAGGGTTGATTCTTCGCAACTACCTGAATCTCTGGGTCGCTAGATATCGGCTTATCAGCTGCATTTGCGATGAAACTACTTAGTATTGGACTTGGGCTAGATTTACTTAAATATGAGCTAGTAGTGTGCTGTGTTAGGGCCTTGCTATTCTCTGGGGGGAAGAATTTGATCGATTCAATTACCGAATTAAAAGATGGCAAATCTTGCGGAGTAGAGCCAGCATTCTGAAATAATGTTAGCCTGTATGGCCTGCCATTTTGAATAGTAATGTAATCTACCTGACTACTTTTATAAGTGATTGGCCCGAGGTTGTTTACATCATATGTATTTTTTAGAAACTCATAGCCGGCTATGTTAATGGATTCAGTCTGTGCAAGGGTATAAGTCTTACTGCTGTCGCCCGATGGGGCGTAGAACTTTTCGGCCAGGGCTAGCTGCCCGGTACTTTCTCCGTATTTAGTTTTTAGTATTTCAAATATATTAGCTTCGCTAGCCGCTGATAGCTCTATATAAATAGTTTTATTAAGGGCTATTTCAGCGTCGCTTCCTGCCGACTGATTGGGAATGTTTTTAAGTACTTCAACAGTTTTATAATCGCCTTTACTAGTAGGCTGAGCTGATGAGCCAATTGATGTTTTATCCCCTGCTAGGCTAGTGGTTTCGGCAGTCTGTAGCTTGGTATTAACTGTGATCTCAAATCCTAGATATGAGTAAATCTTTTTATAGTCTTCTTCGGCCTTCTGGGTCGGTATAATGTCCGTGACTATCTTGACGGCATTTTGGGCCTTGCGATGATTAGTCGCAGCTAAGTAAAGCACTATGATCAAAGAAAGTACGGCAAAAACTGTCAGGCTAATAAAAATGGCTTCCATGAGCCATAAAAACCTGGATGGAGGCTTAGGTGGGACTAGTTTGCCATGAGGCTGCTTATTTTTCTGAAGTTTTTTATGAGTCCTAGACATAGTAGTTATGTCTATATTTTATAGTATCTTACTTGTTTTTACTATGAGGCTTACAGATGTTGTCGCTGCAGTCTCCCCCCTCCATCAAGGCTATGATATCTTCCTTGTCGTGCGCCCCGCACAAAGCCTGCTTAGTATCGACATTCACAAAGGCTGGTACAGCAGAAAAGCCGCCACAGGCTTCGCCTATAATATCTTCAAAACTCTGCATTTTGCGAGCATTTTCTTCATGGTTCCAGACTTCCAGTCTTTCTATCTTGGCGCCGGTATCCTTTTCTATCTGGTCTATAACTACCTTCATACTAATACAGTGTGGGCAGCTTTCCCCATAAAATTCAATTACATTACCATACTTTTTTGCCATTTATCCTCCTCCATACATTTTTACTTACTTGCATAATTATATGCTTAGATATGAAAAAATAAAACTACTACCTGAGTTTTATTGAGCAAAAGCCTTATCGATTGCGTCCGTAATGGCATCCGACCCCTTGCTAGTATCTACAATTATGCCATTTACGAAAAATGTCGGTGTTCCAGGTATCTTGAATGCATCCCCGAGGCCTGCCTGCTGATTAATGATATCAAACACAATCTGCCCATTATAATCATCCCGGTATTTATCGATATTTATACCTATCTCCTTGGCGTATTCTTCATACTTGCTACTTGGGTCTTTCTGCTCTACCCACTGGCTCTGCCTCTGATACAATATGTCATGCATTTCCCAGAATTTTCCCTGCAAGGCAGCGGCTTCGGCGGCCTGGGCAGCGGTTTGGGCATTTTTATGGACTGGCAAAGGATAATTAAGGAACACGAATTTTAATTTGTCTTGGTACTTAGGTAGTATCTGTTCTTTAATTACCGGTTGATACTTCTCGCAGGCTGGGCACTCATAATCTCCGAATTCTGAGAGCGTAACCTTGGCATCAATCGGCCCCTGAAAGTTGCCCTGAGAAAGCTTGGCTGGGTCAGCTTCTACGGTAGGTCTTACAATACTATTCTTGTCTTGAATCTTAATAGATTCTTCTGGCCTTGAAATTGCGTATGCAACAAAACCAATTATTAAAACGATCAGGGCAACTATTATAATTGTTGGTAGGTTTTTTTTCATATTTAAGATTGTAGCAAAAATTACCTTATCAGTGAAGCATAAGGTGCTTGTTGTACGGACTTAGGATATTTAGTTAAATTTAGCTTTGATCTCGACAAAGGTTTCGACTTTTCGGGTTTTAGGGTCGAACTTTTTAAACTCCAATTTGTCAGGGGTGTTCAGGGTGTTCTTGACAGTATAATAGCGACTGCCGGTTGCCTTGTTCCTAAGTACTGTGATTTGTCTTTTGCTGTTTTTTGCCATAATGAGTATGAATTATACCCTAGAAGTGTGTATTATTCAAGTCGCATTTGACACCGAAAGGCTGTTCCGAGCAATTTCATGCCAAATCTCATCGCTGCTTTCCTTCTTATATAGGCATACGCTGTCGAGAAGATATGAAAAATCTTTAAAGGCAGATGCCTCGCTGGACTGTATATGAGCCAACTCGTTAAGAGCCTCCTGTGCTGGCTCGCTTCTCAGCCGATTAATTAGTGTCAAGTGAGGGTGGAATGCCCAGCCTTCATCACCGCTTTTAACTATTTTATCGGCTATCGGCTGGTATAGACTCTTAATATTGTTGAAGGGCAGGTGGCTTTCTGGCTCAAAGTAAACCGCACTGTTGCGCTTGCCAATAAAAGCCTCGACCTTGCTAAATTGCATTTTGAAGCTAGGTGATACTGGTGCATTACTAAATAGCTCTATGGCCATTTCACACGGCACCAGAGAATCTTGTGGGCGATCTATAGTTATATGAGGCCCCAGGGTAAGCTTCCACCTTGGAGCGTAGTGCCTAAAGCTATCGCGCAACTTTATAAATGATGTTGAGTCGGATTCTGGGAGAGGTATAGCAATCAAATAGCGCATCATATGGACAGCTCGACAGATATCGGGCAGTGGTCACTACCCATCTGATCGGGGTGAATTTCAGCAGATTTAATACTCTTTTTGAGTCCCTTCGAGGCCAGCCAGTAGTCAATTCTCCAGCCAACATTATTAGCCCTAGCATTACCCCAGTGAGTCCACCATGTGTAATATCCACTACCCTTCTTAAACATGCGCAAAGTATCTATGTAGCCATTAGATATGAAATTATCAACGCCTTGCCTCTCTTCACTTGTAAAGCCGTGCTTGCCAATATTAGGCTTTGGTCTGGCCAAATCATTTTCGGTATGTGCGACATTAAGATCGCCACATATCAATACTGGCTTGGTCTTCTCGAGAATATTACAATATTCTAAAAAAGCTGGATCCCAATGCTTGTGCCTAAGAGGAATACGGCTCAAATCGTCTTTAGAGTTGGGCGTATAAACGGTAACTACATAAAACTTTTTATATTCTGCGGCTATAATCCTGCCCTCTTCCTCACTATTACGGCCCTGGCTATCGAGCAGCTTATACTTTTTGGCCAGATCTTCCGGGAAGCCATTTGTGACCTTGAGCGGTTTTATTTTACTAAATATGGCAGTGCCGCTATAACCCTTTTTATGGGCTGAGTTCCAATACTCGAAATAGCCTGGTAGCTCAATCTCTACTTGCTCCTGTTGGGCTTTAGTTTCTTGGATACACAAAATATCGGGCTGGTAGCGCTTCATGAAGGTTTCGAATTCACCTTTTCTCAATACCGCACGAATACCATTTACATTCCATGAAAATAAACTAATCATTTCTAGATTATAGCAAGAATTACCCAATCTTGAACATGGCTTGGTATAAATTTAGAGCTGGGTTTTAATAAAAACGACATATAGACGATTGATTCTCATGGGTAGCAATAGTACCCTAGCGAAGAATCGCCTATATGCGCACTTCTATATGTTTCAAACCCTTAGCCTTTCTCTAGCTTAGTTTTTTGTTTGAGCTAACTACTAATGGCTTGGCATTTAATGCTTCGGCCCGAATAGCCCACTTTGTAGCCATGTCGTCAAAGATGTCTTCGATGACCTGACGGTCGTGCAGCAGATTCCGTTGCATACGGCGGAACTGCTTAAGTGTTCTGCGTCTTTTCATATCCTTTCACCTCCCTTCAAATCAAGCGGTGTACTTTCATTGTACACCCTATTTAACGAGCTAAAAAGATATAATGTGACAAACTTTTTAAGTTTATTTTTGCTTCTCCTGTAAGCCAGTGGGCATTAATAGATTATTGCTTAATTTTATCCATTTTGGCTGCCATTATAAAGTCATTCTCACTTAAGCCCTTGACCGCATGAGTATATAGTTCGATCTCTACGATGCTATAAAATATATAGATATCAGGGTGGTGGCCTTCGCTATTGGCTAAGTCGGCAACTTTATTTACAAAAACCATGGCTTGTTTGAAATCTTCAAACTTAAATTTCTTCTTTATGCTATGGTTCTTTATTACTGCCCACTGAGAATCAACCTGGGCTTGGTACTTTGTTATTTCTTTGCTTGTGAGTGGTGGTGTGCCTCCCTCGCAGGCAAAGCAGGCTTTATTAGCTAAATCATCCATCCGTAATATACTCCTCTAATAATTAATATTTAGTACAAATGCATTATACTCCGGGGTTTGATATTTCGAAAATTACACGGCCTATGTATTTAGGCGATGAGGCTCAACTATAGTAGAATTGTAAAATGGCAGACTTCAAGCTATTGCGTAACATCAACCTCGCCGAGATGACTACTTTCAAAATTGGTGGAAAAGCAGATTATTTTGTGAATATTACTAATTCTGCTCAGCTCACGAGTGTATTCTTGTGGCTAAAAGAATCAGGCATGCCTCACCTAATTATCAGCGGTGGTAGTAACACAATATTTGACGATGGAACTTTTCATGGCCTTATTATAAAGATGGACATCAGCGAGTTCGAGATAATTAAAGATACCGATGCAGATGTCTTTATAAGATTAGGTTCTGGTAATAACTGGGACGAAGATGTGGAAAAAGTTGTAAATTTAGGCCTCTACGGAATTGAAGCTTTGTCTGGCATACCGGGTAGTACTGGAGCAAGTGCAGTTCAAAATATCGGAGCATACGGCCAGGAAGTTAAAAATACGATTAGCGAGGTAGAAGTATTCGACACCAAGACTACACAAATCTCCTCCCTAACTAATGCTCAATGCAAGTTTAGCTATAGAGACTCCATATTCAAATCATCCCAAAAGGGGCGCTACATAATTACTGCAATTGTGTTTAAGCTATCTAAGCAGCCAAGTTCAACACCTAAATACAAAGATGTAGTAAATTACTTCAAGCGTAGCGGCGTTAAATCACCTTCAATTATACAGATCCGCAATGCGGTGCTAGATATCCGCAAAAGAAAGTTTGTCGACCCTTCTATTGCCCCAAATGCTGGTTCATTTTTCAAAAATCCTATCGTCGCAAAAGAGATTGCCGACAATATAATGCTTAAATACCCAGATATTAAACCATACCCCGATGACACAAAAATATTTCCCAACCCAGACGGCACATACAAAATAGCAGCTGGCTGGTTAATTCAAGAAGCCGGCCTAAAGGGCAAGGAGCTCGATAAAGTGCAGATAGACCCCAAGCATGCATTAGTACTAGAAAACAGAGGAGGAGCTAGCCAGAAAGATCTTTGGGAGCTGATAATAAAAGTCCAGGAGGATGTTTTAAGCAAATTCGGGGTATCCCTAGAAACTGAGCCGGAAATAATCAAATTTCCTAACTAGCTAAAATATATAATACGGCGCTCATAGTGGATAGTATTAGTATCTGGCCTGACAGATCAATAATCATAAGTCTTGCGGAAACCTTCTCGAATACTCCACCAGCGATAACATATGTGGCGACGAATCCAGCCCAGATCCATACAGCGACCTTAATTGCTTCAAATACACTACTAGGGTTGGTGATAATTAGGAAACGCTGAAGCACCACTGCAGTGACAAAAATCATAACTAGGGCAATGACAGACTTCCTGGCAAACGATGCTCTGATATCCTTCTTTTTAATACCGGCTTCTTTCTGCCATAAATTACCAAATACCGCTGGGGAATACCATATCCCAGCCACTACTATTGCCGATAGAGTGGAGGCCAAAATTGCTACTAAGTTTGTTGATATCAAGTTAAGCATGATTATCCTTTTATTATGTTATTAATTATGCGCTAAAATACGGATTAAACAAGCTTATGCTAGCGAGCTTTAGTGGCCCTCAGTTATTTTAACTAATGAAGATAATAAGTTGTATGATAGTTATAATACTTATTGATGTCAGTAATTTTGCACATGTAGCTATCGAATTTGCCAGTGCGGCTCATAAACTCTACGCTATTTTTCTCTAGGGTCTTTTTGCTAACAACAATTTGTATTGGGCATCCGATAAGATCAGCATCGGCGAATTTTGATCCAGTACTAGTGCCATTTCTATCATCAAAGAGGCAATTTTCCGAGCCTAAAATATCATATACCTTTTGGCCAGCATTAATATTCTCATCATCTGAAAGAGCTATGATGTGGTAGGTAAATGGAGCCACCGATTGTGGCCACACCAAGCCTTTTTCATCAGCAAACTTTTCTGCTATGACACCCATAAGCCTAGATATCCCAATCCCATAACAGCCCATCCAGACCATATTTTGTGAGTTATCTTCGGCCGAATATTTATAGTTAAGACTTTCTGAAAATTTTGTACCTAGTGGGAATATATTAGCTACTTCGCTAGCTTTTACCTGCTCGAGCTTATCAAAATCTACGCCTAGTTTTTTAGCATCTTCAGGAGTTACAATTTCTTTATTGTAAGCAATGTTATTGGTGCGGTCTAAATAAATTACATCTTCGCCACTCTCCAGTAAAGTCTGGAACTCGTGCGAATACTCTTTCGTAAAGTCGCCCCCCGAGGCAAGCGTAATAAAAGTATCACTGCCAAGTCCGAGCATTTCAAAGATATTAACATAGCTCTGCTTGGCGATTTCATAGAATTTATTCAATTCTGCCTCACTCGTATGGAAGCTGTAGAGATCCTTCATGATAAACTCTCGGCCTCTGAGTAAGCCAGATTTAGCTCTGGCCTCATTGCGGAATTTAGTTTGGATTTGATATAAGGCGAACGGAAAATCCTTGTAGCTGGTGCGGAACTGCTTTGCTATTGGCGTAATAAGCTCTTCATGAGTCGGACTCAATATATACTCGGCGGTACTTTTTGACATGGACGCTTCGTTGGCACCTTTGGTGCTCATCAACACATCTATAGCATCATGGCGCTTAGTGGCATGCCAGCGCTCACGGCCAGAAAGGGCTGGCAGCAATAACTCCTCCCCAATCTTGTCCATTTCTGCCCTGATAATGGCTTCAATTTTTTTAATGACTTTCATCCCTAAAGGTAAATACGCATAAACTCCAGCCATTTCTTGGTAAATAAACCCTGCCTTGGTTAGCAATTGAGCATTAATTGATTCTGTCTGAGACGAGATGTCTTTAGTTGTCTTGGTGAATAATTTAGATAGCTTCATGGCTCTTAGTATCTATTATATAGAGCAATGATGCAACAACTCTTGAAAATAGAAATTGCCGATTTACAGCCTAGGCCTAAACCTTGCCCTTAAAGCATTAATTATCACCACGACATCAATCGCCTCCTGCATGAAAGCACCAGCAATAGGTACTATAAACCCAAACACAGCAAAGACCATCAAGACTGAGCTAAGTCCTATCCCGGTGAATATACTTTGCTTGGCAATACGCACAGAGCGCTTAGATATTTCCACCAGCTCACTCAGCCTCCCTAGGTCATCTTGCATTATCACTGCATCTGCGGCTTCCGATGCGGCCGTGGAGCCTTTTGCGCCTAAGGCGATACCTACATCAGAGGCTGCCAGCACGGGGGCGTCGTTTATGCCATCGCCCACCATGGCGATAGGACTGCTAATCTTTTTCTCGGCCTGAAGTAGTCTAACTTTATCGATCGGTAAAAGCTGGGAATGAACCTCCGAAATGCCCAACTCATGGGCGATTCTATCCCCGACCTGCTTCCTGTCCCCAGTAAGCATAATAAACCTCTTGACCCCTAACTTTCGAAGCTTACTAATAGTGGCTCTTGCCTCGACCCTGAGGGGGTCGACAAAAGTTATTGAGCCAAGGTATTTTTTACCTTCCGCCACATACAAAGCGGTGTTATTAATTGAGGAATGGCCCACACACATCGGGCTAGTCATATCCACTCCTTTTTCCAGAAGTAAATTATAGCTACCCACCGTGATTCTTTTTGACCCAATATTAGCAATTATACCCTTGCCCGGAACCTCCTTTGATTTGGTCAATTTGTAAAGTTTTATATTACTGCTTTTAGCCAAATCGACTACTACTTGCGAGAGTGAATGAGCTGAATTATTCTCTAAACTTGCAGCCAACCTTATAAGCTCATCCTTGGCTATCCCGCAGCTATCTACTGACGACACCCTAGGCTTACCCTGAGTAACTGTGCCTGTCTTGTCGAATGCGATAGCCCCTACACGACTGAGCTGCTCTAGGACACCCCCGCTTTTTATAACCACCCCACGGCTAGCTGCTCTACCCATCCCCGAAACGATAGCTACAGGCGTAGCTATCAATAGTGGGCAAGGGGTCGCCACCACCAAAACTGACAATGCTCGGATAGGATCCCCACTTATAGCCCAGGCGAGGCCAGCCATCAAAAATGTAGCAATGGTGAAAGGCAGGCTATAGGCATCTGCTAGCCTAACTAATGGTGATTTTTTAGTAGAAGCCTCGCTGACCAGCTTAATTATTAATTCATACTGACTATCCTGGCTAATATGCGTTGCATGCAGCTCTATTAAGCCGTCCAGATTAATTGACCCAGAAAGCACAGAATCCCCTAAACCTTTGTTTTCTGGCAAACTCTCGCCGGTTATAGCAGATTCATCTACGGAAGTAGTACCCTTATATATTTTTCCGTCTATGGGTATCATATCTCCCGGCTTTACCCTTATAGAATCCCCTACCACGATCTTAGACACAGGCACATCCTGCGATCTAGAGCCATTCAGCCTATGAGCTATCGTGGGTTTTCTGCTTAGTAAGCTATCTAGCTCATGCTTAGCCCTGTCCTTGGCAAAAACCTCTAGGACCTCCCCTCCAGTTAGCATGATCAAGATAACCGCTGCGGCGGCATACTGACCCAACAATAATGAAGACAGTATAGCCGCTAGGGCAATGATATCTATGCCTACTTGCCCGGAGGCAAGAGTCCGGATCATATCCCTAAAACTTGGTATTATAGCTACTACTGAAATAGCAATCACTATATAGCTCGATACGACAGGTCGACCATAAATAGCTAAGGCCAGGCTAAAAGCTAATATTACTAGTGTGGTAGCGAAGTTGAAGTATGCAAAATTATTGCTGATTTTTTTAAGCATTATAACTATCATACAACTTATTGATGGCATAATAAAATGCCGCCTTAGACGGCATATACACTTGACTGATCTAGAAATAGCTGCTACAATAATGGGCCGCCTAGAGAAAGAAATTAAGTGAAATTTTTTTTAAGTACGGAAGAGATACTAGCAAATTTGCAGGTCGAGTCTTCGAGGACTCGAGCCGAGGAAGACATCGTCATCGCTCTGCTGAGCGTGGAAACACAGGAGAGGAAAGAGCTTCTTAAAAAGCTCAAAGGAGATCTAAAGTACAAAAGGATCTCCCCTATGCTCGTCTCTATGCTGGCAAATCTGATAGCTGAGGGGGCATGCCCACTTAAGCTAGGGGGCACTCTCAAGGGGCTATACAGCTCTGACTCTATCGAAGATTCAATGATATTGATAGAGTCCGCGAAGTAAAATGAAGTGAAATAAGGTCCCGTCTGCAACAGTGGACGGGACCTTAAAAATTATATAATATTGTCTGTATGGATGTGATAAAAAAACGAACCAAAAAAATAGCCATTTCTGTTTCAGGTGTGTTAATACTGATTATTGGCCTGGTAATGCTAATTACTCCTGGGCCGGGCTGGCTTTTTATTATAATGGGGCTAGGCATATTAGCCACAGAATACGCCTGGGCACATAACCTACTCGATAAAGCCAAAAAATATTATGAGTCTATCAAAAAAAAGGCGCTATCCTCCACAAAAGCCAAAAAATAATTCTTCAACTACAAGCTAATAGTATGTGGTGTTGTAGCTTTTTAGCTCAAGATGATGCTGTTTTTTATCATATTCATATACAGTTACGCCGCAATTAAGTGGGTTTTGTTCGACGGAAAATCTCGTAGCTTGGTCATAAGTCCAGTTCTCAATGATAAATCTAAAAGCTCTAATAGCCCCTGCGTGGGTAACAACGAGCACATTCTGGCCCGCTCTATCCCTAAATATTGTATCTATAAACAGGTATATTCGCTGGGTTATTTGCGCTAAACTCTCACCGCCTGGCGGGACTGCAAAAAAGCCTCCAAAGGTCTTCCAGTACTCTTCCATCCAGGGGAAGCTCTTTTTTGCCTCTTCTTCAGTCATGTCATAAGCGTACCCCGCATCACGCTCTCTTATAAAAGAACTCATGCGTAACTTCATTCTCTCGATTTCATATTCCGAATAATTACTCATGATTTCTTCAGCAGTCTGGACGGTTCTTTTATAACCAGAATGATAAACATAATCAAATACCCCAAAGCTCTGCTTTAATATATGGCCTGTAAGCCTAGCCTGGGACTTACCAGCTTCCGTCAAAGGTACTTCTTCGTCGGCTAAACCACTAACTTTATCGCGAGCAAAATCATCGGCAAAAAAGCTTGCGTCCTTTTTAACTTCATTTCGTACTGATTCTGCATGCCTTACTAGTACTAATTTTAGTGGCCTGTCTATTTGTTGATTCATTATAGATAATATTATACCATAAAATGCTGTAGCCCGACAGATCTGTCGGGCTACTTTTAGTTATCTCGCGGGTCAGACTGCTGATGCTGACTACTCTGCTCGAGGCCTCTCATGATTTCAACGATTATACCTTCTGCCTCCTCCGGAGTTAGCCTCAATGACTCTATGGCAATAAACCTTATAGAATCTATCGCCTTACCCTTTCCGATAACTATTACTTTATTCAGGCCATTAGGCTGGCTGTAAGCCTCGCCTAATTTAACTTCTACTGAAGTTCTGGCCTTAAAATTGCTGAGAGCAGCCAATATTGCCGGCTGTTCATTACCCTCTGCAGAGCCATAGCATTCGACGCTAAGCTCTAAGACAAAACTGGTAGGTGCCTCATAGTTGGAGTTCCAACTAAGCAAAAAAGCATCTTTATCTTCAATCTTCATAGTACCTCCTTGGGAAAGATGGAAACATATAATACTATAAATTGGCTCTATTTTCAAGCATTACAAATAACTAATGGCATCCTCGCTACTGTGCCTGTAGCCTATATCTGGAAAAATAACCTTTTTTTTGCTAAAATACTGGTTGACTTTATAAGCCAAAATATTGGGGAGTGGCCAAGCGGTAAGGCGCCTGCCTCTGGAGCAGGAGATCGAAGGTTCGAATCCTTCCTCCCCAGCCAATATGGACACCGAGGGACCCGAAAGGGTCCTTTTTTGATACAATATGTGCATGACCAGTCCCATAACAAAGAATAACGAAAAATCTTATGACCTGCATGCTAACGACTGGCACAATGCAATGGCGACAAACTTTGGGCACAAA
>JAPLVO010000006.1 GCA_026397045.1 Patescibacteria group bacterium
TGGCTCAGTACCAGGCCGATGGCTTAAAAACCTACCGCGATTCGCTGGAGTGGGATGACGAAACAGGTGGCCTGCCATCGTTTCTGAACGGTAGCAGTGGGGTCGGGGGATACTTGCCAGCGATGAAAGAGATCAATAATAATAAGAACTTCTGCATGGTAGTTTCGGATACTGCCAATTGGGTAGTCGTGCAAAATGCCGATTCGCCCACTGGACAATGTAGCGTTCAGGCTAGCGCGCTAGCCCCAAATATGGAAGCCCTTACCACTCGGATTGATCTTACTGGGGGAGTAGCAGCCGAGCAGACTGCAACCGTGACAGTCAGCTGGCTGCCACGCAATTCTAGTACCCGAGAAGCTGTCGTGAATACACTAATACTAACCAAAACAAGATGAAGATCCTACGGAAACATCAATCTGGGTTTACCTTTGTGGAGCTGATCTTCGCCATCACGATCATGGGGAGCATGCTAGCTATTGCGATGGTCGTGGTGATCGGCACGCTGCGATTTTATGTATTTTCAAACCAAGTTCGCCAAAATCAAGAAAACGGCCGCAATATCGTGGATACCATGACCCGAGAGCTGAGGTTTGGTGAGCTCGTGATACCCTCAGCTACGGGTTCACCCTCGTCGAGAATCTGTATCATGGATGATACCAACAAGCAGCTTATCGACTACAAGCTATACGGCACTGATCTGCTTCGCACCACCCTTAGCTATAGCCCAGGCTTTTTGAATTGCGACGAGGATACAACTTCTGCCAAACTAACCAAGATTATTACCAGCGGACCTATCAACCTAGATAAGATGAAGGTCAGCAATTTTAGTGTCGTTAGGACCTCCGGGGCAAGGGGTGGAAACGATAAGGCCAGCGCCGTAACTATCGGCCTCTCCTATACCACTGGGCTGCCCGAAACCGATGGCAAATGTGCCACGGGCAATATTTATTGTAGTGGCCTTACCCTAAATACAGCCATAAATCTTCGAGCAGGGACAAAATAGTGGATAATATACAGCCGGCTGTTATAATATAAATATGAAAGATCTTATGCAAAAGGGGTTTAGCCGCAAACAGCCTGGTGTCACATCGCTTTTATTGGTTTTGGCCATAGGCCTAACACTCACGGTGATGATCGCTGGCATATCGGCCCTAAGTATTAGAGAACAGCAGCAAGCTAGCAATACAGAGCTAAGCAATAAGGCTTTGCAGGCAGCTGAATCTGGCATAAAGCTGGCCCTGCAAAAATTAAATGACAACCCCAGCTTTTCGACTCCCGCAAACACCTGCAAGAAGCTTGAAGATCTAGGTATCTCAAATAGTACCAATGTTGGTAGTAATAGCGAGATAACTTGTATCGAAGTAAAAAATGTCTTCACAGGATCATACGAGGGCAAGATAGAGCGCGATAAAGCCACTCAGGTGTTTATTGGCGGCCAGGCTTGCCCGACAGGCCAGAATCTTGATGGCAGTTGCACTGGAGGCGTAGTTGTAGCTAATAAGGGGGCTAATAATTTTCAATTTCGCTGGCACAGCAAGACCCTAGATCAAACCCTTGCCGATTACACCAATGCTGCTACCTACCCAGTGGTCGAAGGCTATAAAAGCGCTGCATCAATAGAAATGACCTTCATATACTGGCCTCGGGCTGGTAATTTTACCCAAGTTAAGTCGGCTACTGTGTTTTTCGTGCCAGGCCAAACCGATTCGGGCTACTCAGCCGCCGCTGGCAGGACTCCTCTAGTAACAGACTGCGCTGCCAATAGCACAAAAAACGGTAATTACAGATGTGGAATAGGTGGGAACCTGGGTATAAATCTCAAAGATACACTCGGCCTACCTTTAGCGGGTGAAAATTATAACTTCGCTATAAGAATCAAGCCTTACTATGCCGACACCCATTTCGAGGCAACTGCCCTTATCGATAGCAGCACTAATACAGTGCCTATTCAGAGTAGCAAAGCCCAGATAGATGTCACCGCTAAAACAAATAATTTGTATCGTCGAGTAAAGGCTGAAAAAGTAATAATTCCTTCAGCAGTCGAAAACATATTCGAATCCACCATTTATTCGGCTTCAACCGGAACTTTGGGCTCTAACGCTGGCATATGCAAGACCATAGTAGTACTTAAAGACAACACTCTTGCGCCCAATCAACCAGCCTGTAATTAGTACCTAGCCTAGCTCGAATCTAATCTTAAAAAAAGCTCTAGTTTTTATGCTCGCGCGAGTGGAATCGCTGGTGTATTTCTTTTAATTGTGGGTCCGTGACATGCGTGTATATCTGGGTAGTGGCAATATTGGCGTGGCCAAGTAGGCTCTGCACACTGCGCAAATCGGCACCATTGCCGAGTAAATCCGTAGCAAAGCTATGGCGTAATGTGTGGGGAGTGACATGCTTGGTGATGCCTGCCCTGCGAGCGTAGCGCTCGACGATTCGCTGGATTGTTCGGGCCGTAAGACGATTTATATTTGTGGCCTCGGGATCGCGCCGGTTAGGGGCTTGTACGAACAGTGCTTCTTGGCCGTCTTTGCGTTCCTGAAGGTAGCTTATAAGCGCTGATTTCGCCGAGCTACTTATGTATACAGGCCGGTCCTTTTGTCCCTTACCTCTGATGCTAAATTCGCCTTTATCTAGATTAATACTATCGATATTTAGGCTAACAAGCTCCGACACCCGCAACCCAGTCGAAAACAGAAGTTCCAGTATTGCTCGGTCTCTAAGGCCAATGATATTATCACTCTTTGTGGCCTCAAAGAGGGCTATGATCTCGTCTTCGGTAAGGAAGCTGACTTGAGGCCGAGCGCTAGAGGCCAGCTCGATTTTTTCGGGGGCGAGGGTCTTGATGTCGCGGCGAGCCAAGTACTTTAGCATTGATCTTAGTGCGATCAAATGGTAGTTTTGGGTAGTTTTGGATAGCTCTCGTCCATCGACTCCTTTATAGCGATTAAGCCATTTTCGCCACTTAGTTATGGTATCGATATCTATCTCTCGGGCCTTAATATCCCCCTTGAATTCGTAGAATCGGTTCAGGTACAGAGAGTAGTTTTCGATAGTCTTAAGGCTACGGCCTTTTTCGATCTCCATATATTCTAAAAATTCTGCTAAGTAATCTGAAAACATAGCCTTAGCGTAAGCCTTATTCGGCCACCAGTCAACCTACTTAAATAGCTTGAGAATATTGCCCTACAGGTGTAAAATAGGCAACTAATGCTAAGATCCATAACCGACATAAAATATTATGATGTAGTGGTGGTGGGGGCTGGCCATGCTGGCTGCGAAGCCGCGATAGCTTCATCAAGGCTAGGAGCCAAGACACTGCTTATATCCACGAGCCTCTCCAAGGTGGCTGCTTTGCCTTGCAACCCCTCGATGGCAAAGGACACCTGGTACGGGAAATAGACGCTCTGGGGGGAGCTATGGGTAAAATAACCGATGCCAGCAGTATTCAAATTAAAGAGCTCAATACCAGTAAGGGCCCTGCCGTACGAGCCTATCGCGCCCAAGTAGATATGGATCTTTATAACCAAAACATGATCAAACAGCTAGCCGAGTGTGATAATCTTGATTTTTTAGAAGACGAGGCTATTGGCATAGAACTAGATGCCAAGCAGGTGGCAGGTGTGTCCACAAAGCACAATGGCGTAGTGCCTACTAGCTCGGCGATAGTTTGTAGTGGGACTTTTCTAAATGGCGAGATATTGGTCGGAGACGATGTGATTCGCAAGGGCGGCAGGATCGATGAAGATTCCTCAATTTGTCTGAGTGATTCTTTGATCTCACTAGGGCTCAAGCGTGCCCGGCTCAAGACCGGCACACCCCCAAGAATAGCCAGGAGTAGCATCGATTATACGAAGCTTACGGTATCTAATGGTACCGATGGCGATGTCAGCTTCTCGCACCCCAACACAAGGCTAATGCCAATGGATCAGCAAGTGCCATGCTGGCTAACCTACACTACCCCCGAGACCCACAAGCTGGTTCTTGATAACCTTAGCGAGTCGCCAGTGTTTTCAGGAAAAATAACTGAGCGTTCGCCACGAAGCTGTCCTAGCCTAGATCGTAAGATATCTAATTTCCCAGATAGACAGCGTCATCCAATATTCATCGAGCCAGTTGGAAGGCTGGATGGTCCATTTGGCGAGTGGATGTACATCCAGGGTGCCTCGTTGGCATTCCCAGAGGCGCTCCAGGAGTCTATAATCCGAACTATTCCGGGCCTCGAGAACGCAGTATTTATAAGATACGGTTATGCCGTAGTATATGATTATTTTTTGCCTCACCAGCTAAAGCTAACTTTAGAAACCAAACTTGTCTCGGGGCTGTATTTAGCAGGCCAGCTAAATGGCACTACAGGCTACGAGGAGGCTGCCGCACAGGGCTTGATGGCAGGCATTAATGCCGCCCAAAAAGTTCAATCCAAGGAGCCTTTCATAATAGATCGCAGCCAGGCCTATATTGGTGTACTTATTGAGGATCTAGTGACCAAGGTTCATGTCGAGCCATACCGCATGTTCACTAGCAGGGCTGAGTACCGTTTGCTGCTTCGCAATGACAATGCCGATCTTAGGCTCAGTGCCAAGGGCCATAGCATTGGCTTGCTTTCAGATAAGCAGATGGCCCGAGTAAATAATAAGCAGCGTGCCATAGATAGCTCTATCGCACTACTAAAAAAGCATAGGGTAGTATTAAATGACAAAACTATTTCGGCCTACAATTATCTTGCCAGGCCCGAAAACACAATTAGCACTCTGGCATCCGAGCTGGGGGTTGAGGTAAGTGGTGGCATAGCCGAGCAGGTGGTTTCGGAGGTGAAGTATAGCGGGTATTTTGAAAAGCAAAAGCGCCAGGCCGAAAAGCTTCGGGATCGCCAAGCCCAAGAGCTCCCGGCGGAGCTCGACTATAGCGTATTACCAGGCCTCCGAAACGAAGCACGAGCCAGGCTTTTGGAGGTGGCACCTGTAAACTTAGCCCAGGCAAGCCAGATACAAGGCGTGACCCCAGCGGACCTGACAATAATACTCATTGCTGCACACAAGCTTAGCAAGACTGCCAGATAGTCTGCTATAATATTGAACATGTTTGACCTAGATAGCTTACTTAGAACAGTCGGATACGCAGGGATATTCGCGATAGTATTTGCCGAATCAGGACTACTGGTAGGGTTCTTTTTGCCAGGTGATAGTCTGCTTTTTACGGCTGGCTTTTTAGCATCTCAAGGATTTTTTGATATCTTCATACTTTGCATCATAACCTTTGTCGCAGCTGTGGTGGGGGACAATGTAGGTTACCTTTTCGGACGCAGAGCAGGACCTAAAGTATTTAAAAAGGAAGATTCCCTAGTGTTTAGCAAATCTAATATTGATAAGTCCACGGCATTTTATGAAAAACACGGCGGTAAGACTATTGTTTTGGCCAGATTTATTCCTGTAGTAAGGACTTTTGCCCCAGTCATCGCAGGCGTAGGTAAAATGGACTATAAAAAGTTCCTGCTTTTTAATGTTTTGGGTGGGTTGATATGGGCTGTTGGTGTAACTGCGCTAGGATATTTCCTAGGCAATATCATTCCTGATGTCGATAAATACCTACTGCCCATAGCCGCACTTATTATATTGGTTTCCATAGCCCCAGCCTTATGGCATCTCTTAAAAGACCAAGAAAAGCGTGCAGAATATCTGAAACGGATCAAGCAGTCTGCTAGCAAAATTAAATCTTCCACTGGCAGGAGATCCAGCAAATGAGTGCTAGTTTGCATAAAATAAGTACTCTACAAAATGGCGCAAAGATCGTAACTCGCACTATGGAGGATACTGAGAGCGTAACGGTGTCGTTTTTTTTGGGCGCAGGGGGCCGCTACGAGAATATGAAGACCGAATATGGCGCGGCGCATTTCCTAGAGCACTTGCTATTTAAAGGTACCACCAAGCGGCCAGAGGCAAGAATTATATCCGAAGAAGTGGATTCGGTGGGCGGCTATATGAACGCCTACACGGCCGAAGATCACACCTGCTATTATATTAAACTCCCCAAAAATTATGTGGGCTTGGCATTTAATATCCTGGCCGATATCATCACGGACCCACTATTTAAGCCCGAAGAGGTGGAGCGTGAGCGAGGAGTTATCCTAGAGGAAATGAATGTTTATAAGGATGATCCAGGCAGGTATGTCTATGATTTGGTAGGAGACTTGCTGTGGCCCAGAGATAACCTTAGAACCAATATTATCGGCACTGCAGATATAATTTCCAAGATGCCCCGGCAGTTGATTATTGATTATTTTAAAAGCTTGTATTGCATGGATAACCTAGTTATTTCCGTTGCGGGCAATGTTAGCCATGCCAAGATATTAGAACTCGCAGAGGACCAGCTAGCCGGCTTTAGTAGCAAAACCAGAAGAGGCTATGAAAAGATAAAGCATGGCCAATCAGAACAGATATCTAGTATTATTCACCAAGATACCAATCAGACTCATATGATCGTAGCTGGCCGAGCACCCCAGATAGACGCCGAGGATGAAGCATCTATGAAGATACTAAGCACATTGCTCGGATCCGGAATGAGCTCGAGGCTATTTTTAAATGTTCGCGAACGGAAGGCTCTGGCATATAGCATTTATATGGGCTACGGTAATTATGTAGATAGTGGCAAATTCGAGATCTACGCGGGGGTTAATAATGACAAGGTAGAGGAGGCTGTCGGTGCAATTGCCGAGGAGCTTATTAAGGTTCGTGCCGATGGTGTTGGAAAGCGAGAGCTAGATAAAGCCAAAGAGCAAGTTAGGGGTAGGATGGTGATGGGCCTAGAAAGCAACTCCTCTGTGGCCGATGCAATGGGTAGCGACCTAATCATTAGCGGTAAGGTCTGGACATTAGCTGAGATGATATCTAAAATAGACGCCGTGAGCACAGATTCCGTACTCAAAGTAGCTAATAAATACTTGCAGCCGGGGGATTTGCACTTTGCAGCTATCGGGCCAATAGAACCCGAAATACTTCAAAACATCGAGCAACTTTTACGGACCAAATAAATATTTTAAGTAAAGGAGGATAAATAATGGAAAAATCTTTAATTTTAGTTAAGCCAGACGGCCTGCAAAGGGGTTTGGTAGGCGAGATAATTTCGCGCTTTGAGCGTAAGGGGCTAAAGATTATTGGCCTAAAGATGCTTAGTATCGAGGATGCCACATTAGAGCAGCACTACGAGCATATTGCCGATAAGCCATTTTTTGCCGATATTAAGGTTTTTATGAAAAGTTCACCACTTGTAGCCATCGCCCTAGAGGGCGGGGAAGGTGCAGTAGCCGCCATTAGAACTCTAGTCGGACCTACTAAAGGGCAAGAGGCTCCAGCAGGCACAATCCGTGGTGACTTCGGGTTGTCTGGCTCGAGCAACCTTGTTCATGCCTCAGACAGCGTAGAGACCGGCCGGACAGAGGTAGATAGGTTTTTTGGTAGCGATGAGCTGTTTGAATACACCAAGACTGATTTACAGCATGTCTATGGCAAGTAATTAGCTTAAAAAAATTTGCAAGTTTTAACCCCGTCCAATATTGCAGACGGGGTTAAATTCTGAGATTTTTTCTCAGTTATGGGGTGTTGATAGTGCGCTGATCGTGAAGATTGATCACAAAATTGTCTTCTGTGAACACAAAATCTTTCCACGGCGAGTGCTCATTGGGGCGCTTAGCGCCTTTCTTTCGGTTGGGTATGCTGTACCTACTCTTCCTCTTCGCGACATGCCCCTGCTTCTTGCGGCGTGATTTCCTCTTTCGAGGAGGCCTCACCTTTTTTGGCATTCCTACTACTGACAAATCCGTTACTCTCCCCCTGTAGACAAGCTGTCGATACGACAGCAACCTTGAATTAAGGTTGCTATACATTATCACAGCCTAATGGGGTAGTGCAAGCCTAGGCGCCAGGCTAGATTCCCTCCGCTAGCCAGCGGACTAGCCGAACCCTGTGTTCGATCCCAGGCAAACTAACAAAGCCTACAAGCCATGAAGGCTAATAGACTTTGGTACCCTGGGAGGGAAGGCGGCTAAAGCCTTTTTCGTTAAGTGCTCGCTAAATAATCAAACAAGTTTGTTATTTGTCTGCGCGCTTTACTGCACCGAACCCTGGGTTCTTTCTCATTGTACCAATATCATTTGCTATCTGCGACAGCCAATAATATTGGTACCCTGGGAGGGAATCGAACCCCCGACGCTCTCCTTAGGACGGAGACGCTCTATCCACTGAGCTACCAGGGCATGTTTATATTATAACCCATCTTCTATAAGATTGACAAAATACAGCATAAGTTGTGTAGTTCTAGTTCTTAGCCCGCACCCTGCGAGCTCCGGACCCTGGAAGGGTAAATATGGAATGCCAAGCCTGTGCACTTACGAATGGACGGGGGCAGCGCTTATTAATTGCCCCAACTGCGATGCAACCATTGGGGAGACCCCAGAGTTGCCTGCATCCGCTCAAACTCAAACTCAAACTCAAACTGCCGCTGAACCCGCAGAGGAAACCCCAATAATGTACTTTTTCGAGCTAAAAGATAAATTAACGGTAAATGCCATTGTTTATCATGCTAAAGCAGTATCATCTGCCGACGCAAAGGGAGCTTTACGGAATTTCTACATACAAACAGGGGTTACAAAATATTCTATTCATTGCAACGAAAAGACTATGACAGAAGAAGAAGTCCGAAAAAGACCAGGATATTCAGGATATTTAGTCTGGCAGGGGAGTGGTGACGATAAAATAGTCGTTATGCGGAAGTGATTCGTTTGACCATAGACCCTTCCCGATCACAAAGGAGTGATTGGGGAGGGTCTTTCTATTATTGCTAAAATTAAGTTACAATAAAACTTATGCAAGAACACAAACGAGACAGAGTTAAAAAAAGGATCGCCATAACGGGCGACGAAGAAGATGTCGTAGCTGTCACAAGGCAGTTTCCGATAGTGTTGCGCCTGCCACTAATTTTAGGGATGTTGGTGGTGCTTATAGGCTTCGTACCTTGGGTATTTGCATTCGGGCTCAGCACTAGCTGGCTTGGCCTCAGTTACGCATGGATGGGTGTCTGCGCGGCAATTCTCTTTGCTTATTGGCTACGAGCCTGGGTGGGTTGGCACTATAGTATATATGTTCTGACCAACCAACGATTATTGGTAGTAAAGCAAAACGGTTTCTTCACCAGAGAAGTAGCCGACTTAGCACTTCATAATATTCAAAATGTTAATTATTCTATCAAGGGGTTCCAGGGATCGCTGTTTGGTTTTGGCAGCCTGAGTATTGATACGCTATCGGGGGCCGGTGGCCTAGAGCTAAGGTATGTCCACAAGCCAGCCAAGCTACAAAAGCAAATTATGAACGAAGTACATAAGTACGGACCTGCCAATACCAAGGAGCAGGTGACAAAAAGCCCATAGCCGTGTAACATATTAACTATTAACAGAAAGGTTTTAAATCGTGCCTAAAGACCCAGACATCAAATCCAACTCCAAGACACCCGCCAAAGCCGCAACCGTAGCTAACAACAAACAAAAAGCTGGCGCCAAATCGGCACCCGAAAGTAAGCTCAAGGCTTCTGCCAAGCCATCTGCGAAGCAGCTTAGCTTTAAGGATAAGCTCAGTAAGATAGGCGTTAAAAAGGGGCCCAGTAAGAAGACTATTACGGCTGTTGGCGTAGGTTCACTGGTAGCACTAGTGCTGACAATAGCAGTATTTGGTGTAATGATATACAAATACAAGTCCGCCAATAGAGCGGTTAAGATAGCCAGTAAAGTGATACCATACCCTGTGGCAAGTGTTAATGGGAATTATATTTTCAACACCGCTAGCTACAACGAGTACCTATTTGAGCTGGCTTCAATCCAAAAGTTCTATCAATCTCAGGGTCAAGATTTAACAACTGAGGAAGGCAAGGTAAAGTTAGCCCAACTAAAGAACGATATAATAACCCAGCTAGAGGACAATGAGATCATAAACCAGCAAGCTGCTAAGTATGGAATTAAGGTAAGTAGCAAGGAGGTTCAGGAGCAATTTGATACTTTGGTAAAGGAGGCCGGCGGAATAGAGAAGGTAAAGACAACACTGGACAAGCTTTATGGCTGGACAGTGGAGGACTTTAAGGCAAAAATTAATCAAAGTATTATCCAAAAGAAGCTAGCCGAAAAAATACTTGCTGATGATAAGCTCAACGATACTGCAAAATCTCAAGCAGAGGATCTTAAGAAGCAGATCGATGCAGGCGCTGATTTTGCCGAACTTGCCAAGAAATTCTCGGGTGATGAAGGCAGCGCCAGCAATAATGGGGATCTCGGCCTAATCATTAAGGGCCAAACCGTACCAGAGTTCGAAGCTGCGGCCTATGCTTTAGAGCCAGGGCAGGTAAGCGCGGTAATTAAAACTCAATTCGGATACCATATTATAAAAGTTACTGGCAAAGAGGGAGATCAAGTCAGGGCTAGCCACATTCTCATAAAAGGCGTAGATATCCAGACCTGGCTGAGAGACCAACGCGCCAAAAGTCAGATCCGACAGTACTTCTACCCGTAGATATATAAGCTATGACTAAAGCCAAAAAGCCCTTCCTCGATAGCTACAGAAAGTTTGCCCTAATACTAGTAATACTAAGCGTGATTGGGCTGATGGCTTCATTCATATTAACAGTCGAGAAAATAAACCTACTAAAATATCCTTCCAGCCCGCTTAGCTGCAATCTTAACCCCATAGTAAGCTGCGGCTCTGTTATTGAGTCGGGCCAAGCAGAAGCCTTTGGATTTACGAACTCTCTAATCGGGCTTGCTGGATTCAGCGTTATAATAACCATCTGCGTAGGCATGCTGGCTGGCGCCAAGTACAAGAAGTGGTTCTGGCTGGGGCTGCAAGCCGGCACGATACTAGGTGTTATTTTTGCACATTGGCTGTTCTACCAGAGTGTATATGTCATACAAGCACTTTGTCCTTTCTGCATAGTTGTCTGGGCGGTTGTTATTGGGCTTTTTGTATATACCACCTGCTTTAATTTTGCTGAGGGTAATATTAAAACCCCTAAGCAACTATCTTCTGCTATCAAGTGGCTCACTCACAATGCATGGTTTATCGTGGCTTTATGGTATTTAGCAATAATCGTAGCTATCCTGACAAATTTCTGGTACTACTGGAAGACACTGTTTTAGGGGTTTAAGGAAATTAGATCATAGAAAAAGCCTCAATCAGTAGGGTTGAGGCTTTTTCTATGGCGGGCCCGACCGGATTTGAACCGGCGATCTCCTCCGTGACAGGGAGGCGTGATAACCACTTCACTACGGGCCCGTATTCGGTTAAAACTAATTTGAACCTGATTATTCTACCAAATAAACGCAAATATTTCAATCTGTAGCCGGCTAGGTATCCCACTTATCCTTGACATAAAAGCTTATGTTTGCTATTATATACGCTTATCTGGTAGGTGGAGGCCAATCAGAGATTGCCATCATTCCTTTTAGGATCGGTGGTGAGTTTAACTGTTTAACTAAAACAAATAAAAAAACAAAAGGAGCTAAAATGTATTCGAGTACTCAAATGTTAACATATTATCAAGTATCAAGACCACGAAAAATAAAAGTGAGGGTGGTCAAGGCGCATGCCCATGTGCCTTATTTGGGTTCTGGAAATGTCATAGACACCCGTAAATTACAGAAAAAGATTAGCTTTGGCGCTACATTCTTCGCTAGCTCGCATGATACCCAGCTAACTGAGTACGATAAATGGCAAAAGCTGAATCGTAAGCTTAGAAAACTGCTTATCTAGGGCTTACTTCGGCTGCCAGTATCAGCCGATCATATCTTATAATCCCCAAAAAGTGTGCTACAATTATGGCGCACTTTTTGTTTTAGAAAAAATAAAACTCACCACCCTAAAATATAGTGAAGGTGGGGCAGCGAACATAGATTCGGGCCCAAAAGAGGCTGTTTGATAAGCGGGTATAGTACAGCGGTAGTATGCGACCTTCCCAAGGTTGAGACACGGGTTCGACTCCCGTTACCCGCTCCAAGCCGATGTAGCTCAGCTGGCAGAGCAGTGCTTTCGTAAAGCAAAGGTCAGCGGTTCGACCCCGCTCATCGGCTCCAGTACTTTATCCCAATGTTCTTATTTCTGGTATAATTAACCTTAGATATTATGGAAAAATCCCCAAAACAATCTACAGCTATCGCTAACCAATCTATCTATAAGGATGGCTGGTTTTTGAGCCTATGTGCGCTCACTTTCGGAGTGGTTTTTTTTAGTGTCATTTTCGCCTTGATAAATATCAAGCAGACCCAAATCCAGATTCCGGTGAGGTTCTCTAGCCTAACTAATTTTGATCAGTTGGGGAATTGGTATCAACTATACGAAATCCCTATCATCGCAGCCATGATAGCAGCGGCGAATTTCGCCCTTGCCAATTTGCTACATAGGCGCAATAGATTAATAAGTGTATTTTTAATGATGCAGGCTCTGATGTGCTCAGTTCTAGCACTGGCCATACTCATGGGCTTTACGGTGGTCAATTATGGCACAACTTAGGCTATCTAAAAATCCGAATCAGATACCACTTGGAATCTCTGATAAGAGATGGTTTTTTAGGCTCTGGGAGATAATACCAGGCCTTACAAGCTGGTCGGTTCTGATAATACCAGTAGTGCTTAGCTTGGTCTACCCAATAGCCGTGGCTTACTTTATCATTGCTTTTGATCTTTTGTGGCTGCTTAAATCCATGCGCATGAGTGTTGGTCTGATCCAAGGCTACCAGGCTCTTAAGCGAGCCGAAAAAATAGATTGGCCCGCCAGGCTTAATCAGCTTATGGATATAGACTCTTCCTTGCGCAAAGCCGAATCGAGCCTGGCTAAGCTTTCTCGTCCGGGATTATTCGGCTTGATTCGTATTAGTAGCAGTAGATCTAAGTACCAAAAAGCAGTGTCGGAAGTATCTAGGCTGAGCAGGGTTTCTGAGCAAAAGTCTACGCTGATAATGCCGAGCGAAATATATCATGTAATAATAACCGCTGTTTATAATGAATCGCTGGATGTATTAAGACCTTCGCTAGAAGCTATCCTGAAGTCCGAATATGATCCTAAAAAGGTAATATTTGTGCTCGCTTATGAAGAGCGTGGAGGCGATCAGACAGCCCAGAATGCCAAACTATTAGAATCTGAATACTCTGCCAAATTCGACGGCTATCTGAGTATTTGCCATCCAGATGGGCTCAGCGGCGAGATGAAGGGCAAAGGCGCTAATATCAGCTTCGCGGGTAAGATATTGAAGACCTACCTGGAGGAGAGAAAAATCGATCCTCTTAATGTAATTGTCACCACCCTAGATAGTGACCATCGGCCTGATCCTAAATATTTACCCTACCTGGCATACGAATATTGTATAAATCCTAATCGTACTCACTTTAGTTTTCAGCCCATGGCCATGTTTTTCAACAATATCTGGGACGCTCCAGCACCGATGCGCGTTATCGCCACGGGAAATTCTTTTTGGCTAATGATGGAGAGTGTTAGGCATTATAGGTTGCGCAACTTTGCTGCGCACGCCCAGAGTATGAAAACTTTGATAGACACAGATTTTTGGTCGGTTACTTCTATAGTGGAAGACGGTCATCAGTACTGGCGGACTTTCTTTGCCTACGATGGAGACCACCTAGTGGAGCCACTCTATATACCCATTTACCAGGATGCCGTGCTAGCTCATAACTACCGAAAAACATTCCTAAACCAGTATAAGCAGCTTCGCAGATGGGCTTATGGAGCCAGCGATATTCCCTTTGTTGTCACAAACAACATTAGGAACAAGCATATACCCTTTGTGAATAAATGGCTGCAGTTCTACAGATTATTTGAAGGACATATCAGCTGGGCCACAGCAGCCTTAATACTAACCTTCGCAGCCTGGATACCTCTTGTACTCAATTCAGAATTTAATCGCCAAGTATTAGCACATCAACTACCGGTGGTAGCCTCCAGGATACTGACAATCGCTCTACTGGGACAGTTTATTACCATCCTACTTAGCCTGTTAATGCTCCCGCCTCGTCCTAGCCACTATAAGAAATCTAAGTTTATATTTATGATCGCGCAATGGTTCTTGGTCCCGATAACATCGATATTTTTTGGATCCGCCGCTGCCCTGGATGCCCAAACCAGACTGATGCTTGGGCGCTATCCTAAGGCCTTTGATGTAACAGACAAGGCTGTTAAGAAATGATATTCGCAATCGGCCTAGTACTGTCCTTTCTGATTTCCGCCTTATTGGTTCCAGAGGTAAGGAAACTGGCCATCATGATTGGGGCCGTCGATAACCCCAAGGAGGCTAGTCGCAAGATACATAAAAAAGTAATGGCCAGAGGAGGAGGGGTAGCTATCTATATATCCTTCGTGGTTGTGTGTCTAATGCTACTAGGTACTTTCCCCAAGCAGTTCATTGGGCTCTTAGTAGCTGGGAGTATGGTTTTAGCCATAGGTCTGGTAGATGATGTTCGTAGGCTCAGCCCTTGGGTCAAGCTTTTAGTTCAGTTGCTGGCAGCGCTAATTGCCAGTATCGGCTTTGGGATTACAATCGATAACATCACAAACCCGTTTGGCAACACCTTGGTTTTTGTAGAACCTACCGTCTCCATGGCTTTATGGGGGGTATCCATTAGCTTTAATTGGATCGCCGTAGCATTATCGGTGCTATGGTTGGTGGGTATGACAAACACAATTAATTTTTTAGATGGTATCGACGGGCTTTCTGGTGGTGTATCGGCTATAGCAGCCGGTATTATATTCTTGTTAGCCATGACCGATAAGGTCAACCAGCCAGCCACAGCTCTAGTTTCGATTATACTGGCAGGGGGGTGTCTGGGATTCTTAGTATACAATTTTTATCCAGCTAAGATATTTAATGGCGACTCGGGGGCTTACTTCCTAGGTATGACACTGGGTATCCTGGCCATATTTTCTGGCGCCAAATTAGCCACAGCCGCACTGGTTTTGGGTTTGCCGATTCTGGACGCCACCTGGTCGGTGCTAAGGCGCCTTGCTCATCGTAAATCCCCATTTACTGCCGACAGAGGCCATCTGCACTACTTGTTTCTTGACGCTGGGTTTAGCCAGCGCCAAGCAGTCATGACTATATATGTTCTTTGTCTAGCCTTCGGACTTATCGGAATAGTCGGGTCTTCGCAACAGAAGATATTAGGCATTATATTATTATTTATTGTGATGGCAGCCTTGCTTGTGGGGCTGGCATACCTGAAACGAATCAGGAGCCAGAAATAATCACCTATATATTGTGCCAGCATCGATTGACCACTTATTCCAGATATGGTATTATCGTTCTCAAGAGGGAATACATTAAAACGTGAAAAGTAAAAATCTACAGGATTTAATCAAGAACTTGCAAGTTTTTTACAAGTGTCCTTCCTGTGGCTCTAGCTACATACATGACGATATTGCCTTTTTAGGTAGGGTTGAAGGCCACTGTTTTATGCAGCTGACCTGCCATGATTGCTCTTTACCCGTACTTGCTACAGTGTTCCTGCAGTCAGAGCTAGAGCAAGCAACCAAAAAGTATTCGTCTCGACTAGGTCGTAAAGCAGATCTTGGCTATAAGGAACGATCAAAGTTTATAGACAGAGGAGCTATTAGCTCCCTAGAGATCGCAGATTTTCATCTACGCTTAACACAGCCCTTAAAAAACTATAAAATTAAATAACAAGGATAATATGGAAACAATTGTTATATCAGCAACTATACGCGATGTATTCGGCAAAAAGCTAGCTAATACCCGCAAAAACGGCCAAATACCCGGTGTAGTTTACGGCAATAAAAAAGATAATAAATCTGTGCTATTAGACGCTAAGTCGTTTTCAAAGGCTTTTACTGAGGCCGGCCATAGTACTATTGTAGAACTTAAGCTCGGCGATGATGCTAGCGAAAATGTTCTTATTCACGATATTTCCCTAGACCCTATCACAAGCAACATCACGCATGTTGATTTTTATAGAGTAAACATGAATAAGCTTATACGGACAGAAATCCCATTACACTTCATGGGCGAATCGGCAGCCGTATTCCAGCTGGAGGGGACACTATTTAAGAACATCGAAGAAGTTGAGGTAGAAACTCTCCCAGCTACTTTGCCCCCGCATATCAATGTAGATATATCTGTATTAGACGATTTCGATAAATCTATCCATGTTTCTGATCTGAAATTCGATGAGGGCGTACAGGTCCTAACTGAATCCAGCCAGCTTATTTGTAAGGTCGAGCCACCTCGTAGTGAAGAAGAAATGGCTGCCCTGGATGAAGAAATAGGAGATGCTATCCCAGAAGGCGCAGAGGACGCTGAGTCAGCTGACGCAGACTCCAAAGATGCCGAAAAGGGAGAAGAAAGTGATGCTAAGCCCGAGGGCGAAGCCAAAGATAAGACTAAAGAGTAAAGACTCACGCTTTTTACCACCAAAAGAGGCCTTCGGGCCTCTTTTTAGTTTAGTTTATATGGATTTTATGAGGCTATTCAGCTGACGCTGGTTTTGAGGCGAACTGTGTTCTGCTAGGTACCTCATGTACGCCGACAGGCTGATTGGTTTTATAGTATTGAGTACAATTTTAAGCAGAGCCGAATCGTCGATTATAGTTGTGCGATTCGAAACAATTTTTAGTTCAATAGTATCGAGCATGGAATCGATATCTATTTCGGCGAGTTCTTCATCGCTAAATGCGTTGATCAGGCTTCTGAGCAGTATTGATTTCCGGTAGAGCGTTGTTTTATTTTTTGCGGCTTGTCTTACACTTAGCCAGCCCATATCTGGCTTCTCATAAGTAGTAATCGCACAATGGCAGGTCATACACTCCTTGCGTCTCCAGGTTTGAGCACCGCTCTTAGTAGGGCGAGTGTTGGTTGTCTTAAGGCTTTTCGAGCCACAAATAGGGCAATTCATGTATATATATTGACATACCTCAGTATAAAATAATAGTGGAAAACTATTTTAGGCTGTGGATTTATCCATTTTCCCCTAGTTCACCTAGCCAGTTTTGTTCGTATTATGTTTGCTTTTA
This sequence comes from Patescibacteria group bacterium, assembly GCA_026397045.1. Classification (NCBI taxonomy): domain Bacteria; species Patescibacteria group bacterium. The sequence continues at coordinate 17,061 of JAPLVO010000006.1, forward strand.
CTCTGATAAAACTGTACTATACAAATATGAAAGCTGAGCAATTTATTACTATAAAACCCGGGCAGTATAGTGTTTTATATGTAGATATGAATTCATTCTTTGCATCTGTTGAGCAGTTCTATAACCCAGCACTTCGGCGTAGACCAGTAGCAGTTTCTACTTCTCCTGTGGGGGGTAGTATTATCGCCGCTTCTATAGAGGCCAAGCTTTATGGCATAAAAACTGGTACTAGAGTGGGGCAGGCTATCGCTATGTGCCCACAATTAGTAGTGGTAGGCGATAGACCCGAGCTCTACAGGACGGCGCATCGGCAGATAATGAAAATACTTCATAGCACCGTTTGCCATGTTCAGGCCAAGAGTATAGATGAAGCCTACCTGAAGGTACCAAGCTATATGCAGAGTCGAGATCAGGTAATCGAGCTAGTGGAGTCTATAAAAGCCAGCCTACATAGCATCTATGGTAGCTCTGTGTTGTGCTCTGTCGGTGTATCCCATAATGTATGGCTTGCAAAGATGGCGGGGAACAGCCAGAAGCCTAATGGCTTGGTGTTTGTGTCTAGCGACGACTTGGCCAGCTTTTATGGAGGCCTAGTCCTGACTGACTTTACCGGAATAAGCACAGCTATGGCAAAAAGGTTATACCAAATAGGGATAGAGACGCCGCTCCAGCTCTATAGCGCTAGCTGGAGGCTACTTAATTCTAAATTAGGCGTCAATGGAGGTAAATGGTACCTAAGAATGCGAGGCTTCGAGGTGGACATCAGAGCTGATAGGCCAAATAAATCTATCGGACACCAGGTTACGACTGCACCAAGCCTAGCGGGTACTGTTGGAGAAATAACAACATATATCAATAAAATGTCTACTACTCTTGGTTCGAGGCTTAGGAGCAAGTCCCTGGCAGCTAGTGGCCTAGTACTATATATCAGATTTGATAACGGCGAATGGTGGGCGAGTAGCTTCAAAAAGACTTCAATGTTCAGATCTAACTCTGAAATATTAGCATTACTAAAAATGTTGTTAGAAAAACTAACTTTTATGCCATCCCCAGCAAGTAGGATAGGGGTCACGCTGCTTAATTTAGCCGCAGATAGGCAGATTACAATGGCTATAGCAGGATATGATGGCAAGAATTTATCATTGTCGATAGCTATGGATGAAATCAACCGCAGGTATGGCCCTAATACTATAATGCCCCTAAGGAGCCATTCGGCCAGCCATATAAGGCTAGATAGAGTTGGCTTCGCAGGCGACATAATCAGAGAGCAGCCTAGCCTCAAAGCTGCTGATAACTACATATAGTGTATATTATACAACAATAGCTGCTTGAGTATATTTAAAATTGAAAAAGACGGTTATATGCGTTAAAATCAAGTTATTGTGGGTCCTTAGCTCAGTTGGCTAGAGCGCTTCCTTGACGTGGAAGAGGTCAGAGGTTCGAGTCCCCTAGGACCCACCAGTATTTATAAGGAGGGTTATGAAGAAAATTACAAAAGCGATTATACCGGCCGCTGGCTTAGGTACCAGATTCCTGCCTCAGACCAAGGCTATGCCTAAGGAGATGCTACCAATAGTCGATAAGCCTATTATTCAGTATGTGGTCGAGGAGGCCGTATCGGCTGGGATAACGGATATAATCATTGTTACTGGCATGCATAAGCGTTCGCTAGAAGATCATTTTGACCATAATTCGGAATTAGAAGATAGATTGCGCGAAACAGGGAAGCAGGATATGGCGGAAAAAATCCATCAGATAGGCGATATGGCTAACTTTGTGTATGTTCGCCAAAAAGGCATATATGGTAATGGCACTCCAATACTCAATGCCTCCCGCCTCATAGGGGATGAGCCATTTTTAGTGCTTTGGGCAGATGATTTCGTAGTGGGAGAGGTATCGAGGGCTAAGCAGCTTGTGGACGCCTATGAAAGACTCCAAAAGCCAGTGATTAGTCTGGTAGAGGTGCCTGAGCAAGATGTTAGTAAATACGGAATAGTCGAAGTGGAGTCGGCAATAGACAGCAAAATACTTAAATTAAAAAACATTGTAGAAAAACCAACAGTTGAGCAGGCTCCCAGTAACCTAGCATCTGTTGGGGGGTATATATTGACGCCAGATATCTTGACCTATCTAGATCGTCAAAAGCCAGATAGTAGTGGCGAGATATATCTATCATCGGCGCTTCAGGAATACGCTCAGAATAATGAGCTATATGGCCTAAAGATAGACGGGAACTGGCACGATACGGGTAATAAAGAGAAATACCTAGAGGCAATTATGGATGTTGCGTTAGCCGATCCTAAGCTTGCTGGTGTTATATATAGTTATATTGAAAAGTACAGAGGGAAATCAAATGGATAATAGGCACAGTGAGCTAGTGTTCGCCATTTCCAAAGTGTCGGAAGGCAATATGAGCTATCGATGGGGTGATAAGGCTGAGGTTAGGCAATCAAGAGAACGGTTTTGTAATAAAATGGGAATAACTATTGATGATGTTTCGTCTGTATCTCTTGAGCATGGCAGCAAAATAGTTAGGATTGATGAAGGCAATGCTGGCTTGGGCATGGACCAAGAAAACGCCAGCCACTTTGAAGCTGATGGTTTGATAACTTTGTCATCTGGTATTGGCTTAATGCTAGTTGTGGCAGATTGTATTCCTGCAGTCTTTTATGAGCCTAAAAATCACCTTTTGGTCCTGGTTCACGCCGGCAGAATGGGGGTTGAATTAAACATTGCAAAACAAGCCATAATTGAAATGAAGAAGCTAGGGAATATTGATATTGAAGATATTATGGTCTTAGCCGGGCCTGCAATATCTGCTAAATCTTATGTTTTTGATTCACCTCAAGGGGTTGATATGGATTTCTGGGCAGATGACTTCGTGATTGGTGATGACGGCAAGTATCATATGGATATAAAGTCTAAATTCGAGTCTCAATTATTAGCAGCTGGGGTTGCCACACAAAATATTGATATTAGCCCCATAGATACCTACACAAATACCAATTATTTTTCTCATAGAAGGAGCACCGCAATAAACGAAAAGGAGGGTAGGTTCGCGGCGCTAGCCTATATCAAGCCCTAAAAACTTGAAAAAAGGGTATTATTAAGCTAATATATTCAGTATAAATAGAGCGTTTGAGCTTAAGCCTAACCATCTTTTGCAAGTTCCGAAGCCTGGGCGTACAGGGCAAAAAAGAGATCCACCAGGATAAGCCAAGTGGAACCTTCCGACAGAGTCGGAACTTGGCATAGACGGGTGGTTTTTGTTTAAAAGAAAGGTAAAAATGGAAATTTCAGAACAATCTCATAAGATAAGACACAGCTTGGCGCATATAATGGCCTCGGCCGTCCAAAAGATTAAGCCAGAAGCTAGCTTTGGTGTGGGTCCGGCAATCGATAACGGCTTTTACTATGATTTCTTGGTGGATGAAAACTTTACAGAAGCCGAGCTTAAGTCAATCGAAAAGGAAATGCGTTCGATTATTAATAAAAATATCCCTTTTGAACAAGAAAATTGGCCTATTGATAAGGCTATCGAGTATTTTGATTCCAAGAATCAGAAGTTTAAGGTTGAATTGCTTAATGATCTTAAGACCAAAGGAACAACAGCAGTTGCTGATGCCGGCGATGATGATTTAGCCAAAGGCTCTGAAGGAGAAATTAAAGAGGTCAGTATCTATAGAACTGGTGATTTTATGGATTTATGTCGCGGTCCTCATGTAGATAACACTTCCGAAATTCAAGCTGATAGCTTTAAGTTGAATCGAACCAGCGGTGTTTACTGGAGAGGCAAAGAAGAAAACCCTCAGATGCAGCGTGTGTATGGCTTGGCTTTTGAGACCAAAGAAAAACTTAGTGACTACCTGCAGATGCTAGTCGAAGCTGAAAAGCGTGATCATCGCAAGCTTGGCCAGGAGCTAGATTTGTTTGTGTTCTCAGATATGGTTGGCCCTGGACTTCCAATGTACACGCCTCGCGGCACAGTAATAATGAATCAGCTCAAAGAAGCCTTGAATGAAATTGGCAGAGACAACGATATGGAGTCGGTTAGTACGCCCCATTTGGCAAAACTCGACCTCTATAAGACCTCTGGCCATGCAGACAAATTTGAAGATGAATTATTTAGGGTTCAAAGTCACTACAAGCAAGAATTTATTCTAAAACCCGTAAACTGTCCTCATCACACCCAAATATATTCTTCTAGGCCTAGGAGCTATAAGGATTTGCCAATTCGCTACATCGAGCAGACCATGCAATATCGTGATGAGAAGCCCGGACAAATAGGCGGCCTGCAAAGAACCAGAGGCTTTACAGTAGACGATGGCCACACTTTCTGTACTGTAGATCAAATTCAAAAAGAAGCAGACTTGATTGCAGAGGTTATCGAGAAGTTTTATCAAAATCTCGGCTTGTGGGGGGATCACTGGGTGTCGCTCTCGGTAAGAGACCCTAAAACTCCAGAAGCTTATATAGGCGACCCAGATGATTGGCAGCTGGCCGAAGAAATGCTGCAGAAGGTTTCTGATGATAGGGGCCTTGGCGCCAAGCGAATGGAAGGCGAGGCGGCACTTTATGGTCCAAAGCTAGATTTTATGTTCAAAGACGCCTTGGGTAGAGAAACCCAGCTGGCTACCATACAACTAGATTTTGCCATGCCAAAGAGATTTGAGCTGACCTATACAGATAAGGATGGCTCAGATAAAAGTCCTGTTATGATACACCGAGCTATACTTGGATCATTTGATAGCACCTGAGCAAGTTCGTGTCATTCCAGTGTCTGATAAGTTTGGTGAATATGCCAAGAGTGTCCATGAGAAGCTTCATAAGGTAGGCGTCAGGGTAAAACTGGATGATGATTCAGAATCATTGGCAAAACGCATTAGAAACGCCGAAAAGCTTAAGGTACCTGTGATTATGGTAGTCGGCGAGAAGGAGCAAGAATCTGATTCGGTCTCAATTCGCAGGCATGGCAAAGGGGATTTGGGCTCAAGCAGCCTTGAACAGGCAATCTCTATGATTGAAGACGAGATTTCAAATCGGAAATTGTAGATGCAACAGGCTAAGATTTTAGTAATTGTCGGCCCAACAGCTTCAGGCAAAACATCGCTTGCCATAGATTTGGCAAAGAGGTTCAACGGAGAGATAATTTGCGCAGACTCCAGGACAATCTATAGCGGTATGGACATTGGAACTGCCAAACCTTCAAAGTTGGATCAAAAACTTATAAAGCATTACATGCTGGGCATAGTTGAGCCGAACCAATCCTTCAGTGTTGTAAAATATAAACAGCAAGCTCTCGAAGCAATCAGCCAAATTAAGCGCAATAGTAAGCTTCCTATAATCGTGGGTGGCAGTGGAATGTATATAGATTCGTTGCTCTTTGATTACCAGTTTAGGGGGCATAAATTGGGCAAAAACATAGATGGACTATCGATTGAAGCTAAAAAAGCCCAGGCCAAGATTTTATATCCCAATGACTATAATAATATCCAAGGAAACAATGTCCGCAGGCTCGATCAGCTACTAATGTATGGCCCAGCGGGAGAGGAAGACAGAGAAAGCCTTAAGCTTGACTGTTTGATAGTTGGGCTATCCCCTAAAGAGCTTATGCTAAAGCATAATATTGAACTTAGAGCGAGCCAGATGTTGAACAATAACTTTGTTCACGAGGTGGAGTTTCTGAGAGCCAAGTATGGCCCTGATGCCCCCGGGCTTAGCTCTACGGGCTATCGGCAAGTGAGCATGATGCTTGATGGAGAGTTGCAGGAAAGCGAGCTACTAGCCTCTATCATTAAAGCCTCTAACAAACTGGCCAAAAAGCAGTTCACCTGGTTCAGGCGTAATAAGCATATAAACTGGTTTGATTCGGGTGATAAGTCAGAGCTGTTAATAGCAGAATATCTTAATTAGATTTGATACAATGTATATTATGCGTAGTTTAATTGCTATATTAGCTGCTAAAGCAGCTCTAAAGGTGAATCGGCTGACTGGAACCGGAGGGTCTTCATTACCTGGCATGATAGCCAAGAGGCTGGATAAAGATATTCTCCGCAAGCTGGTCATCAATAACTTCCCCAAGGGAATAATAGTGATAACTGGCACCAACGGCAAGACAACCACAGCTAGTATGGTAGCAAATGTACTCGAAGAAAGCGGCATTAGTTTTATTCATAATAGGTCGGGTTCTAATATGGAGAGGGGTCTGATTTCGACGATAGTGGAGTCCTCTGGGCTTGATGGCAAAATTCTGGCCGATGTGGGCTTATTCGAGGTCGATGAGGCTTATATGCCGAAAGTGTGCAGGGCAATTCGGCCAGACTGGGTTGTAGTTACAAACCTTTTCAGGGATCAGCTAGATAGATACGGGGAGCTAGACAAAATAGCCAGGAACTTTCGCAACCTTTTTGAAGAACTCCCAGATACAAAGCTGGTTTTAAACGCCGATGATCCGCTGGTAGCTAGCCTTGGCTATAAGCATGATGGTAGGTCAAAAGCTGAATATTTTGGCATCGGCGACTATATTGGCCCAAAACTATCACACGATAGAACCGCAGATAGTATATTTGACCCTTTCACTCAAGAGAAGCTGCATTACACTCAAAAATACTTTGGCCATATTGGGCGCTACAGAGGAAAGCCAGGCGAATTCACCCGACCTAAGCCTGAGTATTCGGCAAACAGTGTAAAGCAAATTGGCATTGATTCAGTTGAATTTGTTGTAAATAAGTCTACAGATTATGTAAAACTAAGTATACCGGGGCTTTTTAATGTCTATAACGCGATTGCTGCATTTGCTCTAAGTAAGGTTGCTTTTAACCTAGAGGATAGAGAGCTAGTTAGGGCTATAAGTGGCTCACTTGCGGCTTTTGGGCGTTCCGAGAAGCTTTCTTATGAGGGTCGCGATATTTTAATGCTGTTAATTAAGAACCCAACTGGCCTCAACCAAGTAATCCAAACTTACTTACTAAACGAATCGGATCGCTTGCTGGTATTTGTTATTAATGATAACTACGCCGATGGCCGAGATGTTAGTTGGCTCTGGGACGCAGCAATCGAGGACCTGGCGACCTACAAAGGAAAGATTATGGTCTCTGGTTCAAGAGCCAGGGATATGGCCTTGAGGCTTAAGTACGCTGGCCTGGAGGATATTATGGTAGTAGATGATAGCTCAAAACTCCTAGAGCAGATCAAGCTTAATTCCTCCAAGCGAAGTAAGGTGTTTATCCTACCTACATATACCGCCATGTTGGCAATAAGAAGCTCTATAGTATCGGAAGATGAAAAAGCAAAGGAGTTTTGGCAATGAAGGCGATCAAAATAGTCCATCTTTATTCTGAGAGAATGAGTATTTATGGCGATTATGGAAATATAATCGCACTCAGCCAAAGGATGAATTGGCGCGGCATTAACAATACTACAATTCAGGTGGAGGTAGGTCAGCCTCTGCCCAAAGACTTTGATATATTATTTATAGGTGGTGGCCAGGATAAGGGACAGGTGATAGTGGCAGAGGATTTAGCTAGTAAATCTGAAGAAATTCATAATTTTGTAGAGTCTGGCGGCCCCTTACTGGCCGTTTGTGGGGGGTATCAGCTCCTTGGTGAGTACTTTATAAGCAATGATTATGGGGAGATAAAAGGGATTGGAATTTTCAACATTATATCAAGAGCTACAACTGAGAGAATGATCGGGAATATTGTTGTAAAGTCCGATAAGTTCGGTCAACTAATCGGCTTCGAAAATCACAGCGGGGCTACAGAGTTCGTAGGCAGAGCTCACCCCCTTGGGGAGGTAAGAAAGGGCTTTGGCAACAATCACAGCGACAAGCTCGAGGGGGCAATTTATAAAAACGCCATAGGTACTTATATGCACGGGTCCTTTTTGCCTAAAAACCCCATGGTCTGCGACTGGCTGATACAAAAAGCCCTCTTGCGGGCTAATCGACCTACTGGACTAGAGGAAATAAATGATGACATTGAATTATTGGCACGCAAAAAAGCTTCAAAGCGGCCTCAATAAATATGCTTGAATGTTATAGATTTATTATGCTTTTACTCGTATAATAGTTTTAGTTAACCTGAAAAATACAGGTAGAATACAGTATTTTTCAGACTAGGAGTGTTGATATGTTTGAACAATTGTTTGGATCGAAGACGCGAGTAAAGCTTTTGAGTTTGTTTTATAACAACCCCGATCGCCCTTTCTATGTCAGAGAAATAACCCGCAAGATAGATGAACAGATAAACTCTGTTCGTCGGGAGCTCCAAAATCTTCTTAATATCGGTATTGTAAGATCCGTAAGCCAGAGCAATAGGCTCTATTATGAAATAAATGCCAAATATAAGTTCCATAAGGAGCTAGAATCAATATTCCAAAGGATTCCAGCTAAAACAAAAGACATAAAGCAGACTAAGGAGGAGGATCAAGTACTAAAAGCCCTCCAAAAATCTGGAAATGTCCGTATGGCCTTTTTGACCGGCGCATTCGTAAGGGGTAGTAATCAGCAAATTGATATCTTTATCGTAGGCGACATGAATAAGTCACAGCTAGCCAGAGTGGTAGGGGATATGGAAAAAGAAATGAACAGAGAACTCAATTATGCTGCTATGACCGTAGAGGACTTCGATTATCGTAGGAACCTTAACGATCGATTCCTAAATGACATCCTGGACGAAAATAAGATAGTATTAGCCGATAGAATCAGCGTATTCACTAAAGATCCAGAGGTCCAAGAGACAGATTCTGACGAAACTACCAAGCTTGAAGTTAAGCCTAAGGTGTAAGCCCCTAAATATCGAGACTCGGTACTATCCAATTAGCCTATAGGTATGAGATAATAGTAAGCATGAGCAGTAAAGACAAGCTAACAGTAACAATATCTCCCGCTTCATTTGTCTATTTAGCAGTTGTCGCTGCAGCAGTGGCGGCAGTTTGGTATTTATCTGGGGTAGTAATTATCGTCGTGGCTAGTGTAATATTTGCAGCTGGGCTTAACCCCTCTGTTAAGAGACTAGAAAAGATAAAGTTTCCACGCTGGCTGGCAGTTTCGGTGATATATGTAATGGTATTTTCTATCTTGGGGTACTTAATATTCCTGATTGCCCCAACAATCAGCGAGCAAGCTAACGATATATTTAAGAATTTCCCTGCCCATCGAGCTAGGGTAGGGGCCAGCCTAGATAGCCAGCCTTTACTACAGGAAGCATTTGACAGAGTCACGGACTCAGTCAGATCTCGGCCAGAAATAGTGGCAAATCAAGTGGGTGCGGCAGCCACCGGAATTATTGGCAGTTTGTTTGGCTTTATTACATTCTTAGTTTTGACATTTTACTTTTTAATGAGTGGTAGAGAGATATCCTCGGCAATGGTAAAATATGTACCTTCAAGAAAGAGCCAGAAGGAGATTATAGCCATCGGCAAGGAGAGTTCTGTAAAGCTAGGGCACTGGATTAGGTCGCAGGTGATCATGTCGATTATTGTTTTTTTGACAACATATTTAGTATTAAGTATAATAGGAGTTGAATTTAGCCTTTCTCTGGCTCTTTTTGCGGGACTTTTACAGTTCGTGCCCTTCGTGGGGCCTCTACTGGGGGCAGCTCCAGCTTTGCTAGCAGCTCTTGTTATATCCCCGCTAAATGCGCTCATATATTCCGCCTCGGTGCTAATTGTGCAAATGCTACTTGCCAATGTAATAGCCCCCCAGCTATTCAACAAAGCCATAGGGGTCTCACCAGTTGTAATATTAATTGCGGCCTTAATCGGCTTCAGCTTGCTTGGACCTGTAGGTGTGATACTTGCTGTGCCAATAGCGGCAGTGGTTGATGTAGTTTTCGATAGTCTAGGACCTGACTATGTTAAGGATAAGATATTTGATGCTACAAAATCCTAGCCTCGGTATGCCTTAATCTGTTACAATAGTTTTTATGGACATTACATTCTCTAACAATAATACGATAAAAATATCTGGCAAAAGCTCTAGTATTATAATAAATCCAACATCGGCAGTAAAAGCTGATCTTCTTCTTTTCACCGACCCTTCTGCAAGCAGGCTAGAGCAGAAGTCCTTTTATGGACCGGGTGAGTATGAGGTTCTGGGGGCTATGGTCGATGGGATCGAGATCGACAAGGGCAACACTGCTTATAGTGTGGTGTCAGACGACATTCACATCACCTATATAGTAGATCTATTGGCTCCACTTAGTAACACCCAGCTGGAGAGTATGGACGGCGTAGATATCTTAATTATCGCCGTCAAGGACGACAAAGCCGATTTATTAAATAAGGTTATTAGCCAGGTGGAGCCAAGCGTATTGATCCCAATTATGATCGATGAATCGGAGATAGCTAAGATTAAGGCAGAATTTGGTAAGGATATTGAACCAATGGAGCGCTACAAAATCACCAAAAAGGATCTACCTTTAGAGACCCAAGAGCTAGTATTGCTCAAATAGTAAGTTATCTGGTAGGAAAATGCTTCACTTACTGAATAATTTATAAAAATCCTACCACTAATAAATAAGCCCTCGTTATTGAGGGTTTATTTATTAGCGTTTTCTAGTTCTTTTGCATCTATCTGCTTCTGGTACTTGTTGAGAGTTCGAATAGTACTGGCAGCTAGGCGAAGTTTTACCTTCTTGCCATCGATTATAAGGGTTTTAGGCTGTAAGTTTGGTTTCCAGGTACGCTTAACATGCCGCTGTGAGTGGCTCACATGGTTGCCGAATTGCTTACCTTTTCCTGTTAGATCGCATCTGTATGACATAATCTCAGTATTCTAGCACATTTGAACATCACAATCAATATCCTTGTAGGGGTCATTAATAAAAATCGCTCGATCGTGCTAAAATAGTATGTATGGAAATGTTAATTACTATAGTATTTTATGTAATAATTTTGGTGATAGTGCTGACTGTGCACGAATTCAGCCATGCTTGGGCCAGCCACATGCTCGGTGATGTTACAGCCAAAAGAGAAGGTCGTTTGACCCTAAACCCAGCCTCCCACATAGATCCGTTCATGACACTACTATTGCCCCTAGGTCTGATACTACTTGGCAGCCCTGTGGTGTTTGGAGCAGCTAAGCCAGTACCTTTTAACCCATATGCGGTACGGTACGGTAAGTGGGGTGCAGCCTTAGTCGCTTTTGCTGGCCCGGCTAGCAATCTATTAATGGCCTTAGTTGTGGGGCTTTATCTGAGGTTTGTAGCTATTGGTGGCCTCGGTGGGGAATTCTTAATTCAGTTTGTACTCGTAAATGTGGCGTTTTTTGTCTTTAATATGATTCCTTTTCCACCTCTAGACGGCAGCAGATTGCTTTATGCAGTGGCACCCCCTGGCCTACAGGATATCATGGACCGAATAGAGCAGTTTGGCTTAGTAGCTGTATTTGCGATGGTCTTTATACTATTCCAGATCACCGGCCCGGCTTTTAGTAATATTATATTCCTTATAGCTTCGTTTATTCTGGGTAAACCAGTCTACTAGATGATATAATTATATCGCTTTCTACGGCACTCGCGTATTTAAGGCGTAGTAACTTTTTCCGGTTACTTTTAACTTTAGGGAGTCTTAGATTGCTCTCCGATTAATCGGTAGATGCTGCGGACACCCACCTGCAAATTGGCGGGAAAGGTTATCCACGCTAGCGGTGTCTGTGGATTGCTCAATTATAATAAATATAGAGCCCAGTTGGGCTCTATATTTATTATAATTTCCAATACTTTCGATATTTATTTTCACCATCAATTGTCTGGGCTATGATGAGTTTTATTTCTGATTTTAAACCTAACTGTTTGCGCAAGCTGGCGACCAGCTTCGCAGGATTGTATGGGCATAGCCAGAGACCCTTAGCATAGTTAACAAACCCATGGCGCTTGAGGGTTAGGATTAGCTGATTACGCATCACTTTTTTAGCCTCTGGGACATCGAATGTAATCAAGTACCATCGCCCGTCCCATCTTTCAGGAATAGTGAAGGCATCTTCTGCCACCTGATGAGCTTTTAATCTGTCTTTGCCCTTTAAGGTTATTTTATAGACCTTTTCGCTATCAAGGACTCCTACACTAATATATCCCTGCCTAGCCAAAAGGGCCACGGTGTCAATTATCCTGCGCCGGGGGGTTGTTTTATTGGAGTTTATGAAAAGTTCTAATAATGCCTTATTAGAACTCAAGTCGCCCAGGGTGGCGACTTTTTTGGTCTGAATTAGCCTTAAGACTATGGCTGTTTTGTTAGAGTTGTTACTCATCTGGAGTTTTGGCACACATAAATTACTTACTACATAAACATTATGCCTTAGCATAACTATTATGTAAATACCTTTTCAATACTTTTTTAAATTTTGTGTATTTTATATCTGTTGACGATTCACTATTAGGCTTTACGATTTTTTAATTAACTTTAAATTATAATAGCTGATTCTTGAAAGCAATGCTGCCCAGCAACGCCCCAGTTACCCAGGAATAGGTGAACGAAATTTTCAATAAAAAGTAGGTACCTTAAGCGGTATTATTTCTTACAATTAAAAAAGTTTAGTAATTAATACTAAACTTGATCTTAAACTTGGTCGGGGTGACAGGACTTGAACCTGCGACCTCACGGCCCCCAGCCGTACGCGCTACCAACTGCGCCACACCCCGTCAGACTAGATTAATACTATCTGATATGGCACAGGAGCTCAAGGCTTGCTACAATATGGTTATGCTATTAATCGAGTTTATCTCTTGGTGGTACGGCCGAGGCTACATGCTACTCTTTAAGAAGTTGCAGGCTTTGATTATTTCGATATGGCAAAAGTTTTCGGTGGCTACGCTAGTCAAGACCTTGGTTGATCCCTGGCGAAGAATAGTGACTGATCCTGGGAAATCCCTGCAAGATAAGTCTAGGGCTATTTTGGATAATGCTGTCTCTAGGGTAGTCGGATTCACAATTAGAGTTATAGTTATCATATCGGCATTTATATCTATAGCTTTGCTATTCGTGGTAGGCCTGCTACTGGCTGTAGCTTGGCCGCTAGCACCAGTGCTCATCATATTGCCATTTGTATTGGCGGTAACATGAGGCCAGTATCCTACTCGAATTCTATAAGAGTTTCAAAGGCCAGATTGGCGAGCCATCTTAAGGATGGGTTCACTAAGTCCATTTTGCTGTTTTCGTGGCTACTTATCGCCCTGGGGGTAACCCTATACATCACCTCTCCGGTGAAACCAGCCATACTGCTAGCTAGCTTGGGTATTGTAGGTCTAATATTCTCGGTATGGGCAAGATGGGATTTGGGATCGGTAAGGGCAGTCTATAACCCTGATTCGTCAGAAATACTAATTGATGATGTTGCGACCGAGGACATCGTATTCCTCGTAAACGATAAACAAAGCCCAAGGCAGGTATTATCGGCAATATCTAGTAATTGGCAGGTAGCATTTATACTCACTAGGTATCAGGTAGATATAGCTTTATTGGCAAGTTCGGTGTCTAATGACCCAGGCCAGTCCCAGGCTCTATGGAATCGGGCCTTTATGATTGCTGGCCAGGTTCCTATAAAAGAGATATCCTCCGGGGTTTTATTAGTAGCGATGTTTATTGAAAATCCAATAATGAAAGATTGGCTGCTAAAAAATGGTATGGATGTTCAGGATGTAATTGGCGGTTTAATGTGGGAGGAATCATTATGGAAGAGGATAATCAGCCCAAAGGCTCAAAATAACTACGGCGGTATTGGGCGCGACTGGTCATCTGGGTATACGCCAATATTGGACCATTATGGCCAGAATATTAGTATTGCAATAATGGATGGCAAGCAGGACTTCTCGAGTGTTCACAGAGGCAATGTGATAGAGCAAATACTCACCAACTTGGCCAAGGCCGATAGGAACAACATTGCCATGGTGGGTGAGGTCGGAGTCGGCAAGACCGCTCTGGTGTATGCCTTAGCAGAAAAGCTGATAGACGGCGAAGATGTACCTGACCAACTCAAGTATAAGCAAATTTTCCAAATGGATTCAGGTACCGTGACAGCTTCCGTAAGTAAGAATTTGAGCCTAGAGCTGATATTTAAGGAAATAATAAGCAATGTATCTAGGGCTGGGAATATAATGATTTATCTAGATGAAGCCCAGTTATTTTTCGGTACGGGGTCTGGCTCAGTAGATATATCAAGCATACTACTACCCGCCATAAAGGCTACGGGAATCAGTTTAATAGCTAGCTTTTCGCTGGACGACTGGAGTCGACTTAGCTCATCCAACCCCAACCTAGCTAGTTTGTTTGCCAGGGTAGATGTCGAGCCTTCTGATAGAGAGCAAACTATCGGCATACTTCAGGATATTTCAATCCAGCTCGAAGCCAAGAATAAGGCCACTGTGACCTTTAAGGCTTTGCAGTCGGCCTATGATCTTTCAGAGCGTTACTTGCGCAATAAGGCTATGCCGGCAAGGGCGATAGATTTGCTTAGTGATAGCATGAGCTATGCTTCTGGGGGGCTGGTTACCGCAGAGTCAGTTGCCCGAGCTACCGAAATAATCACTAATACCAAGGTCAGCCAGGCATCGGAAGCCGAAAAAACACAACTATTGAATCTGGAAGATTTAATCCATGAAAGAATGATTAATCAGAGTCAGGCTGTCAAGGTGGTATCTGACGCCTTAAGAAGGTCTAGGGCCGGTGTCCGAAACACTAATCGGCCAGTCGGTAGCTTTTTGTTCCTGGGCCCCACCGGAGTGGGTAAGACAGAACTTACTAAGGCCCTAGCAGCTGTGTACTACGGTAGTGAAGCCAGCATGAACAGACTAGATATGAGTGAGTACCAAAACAAAAGTGATATTAAGCGCTTGCTTGAATCAGCCGGCAAGACATCTAGCGGTAGTAGCTTTTTACAAAAGATCAATCAGAACCCATTTAGCGTCGTTTTGCTAGATGAAATTGAAAAGGCTCATCCAGATATCCTTAATCTTCTCCTTCAAATGCTTGACGAGGGTATGCTCACAGACACTGCTGGCCACAAGATAAGCTTTAAGGAAGCGATAATTATATGTACATCAAATGCTGGAGCTAACGATATCAGGGCTCAGATATCAGCTGGTAAAAAGCTCGAGGAATTTGAGGAAGAGCTGACAGATAAATTAATTGATCAAAATGTATTTAGGCCAGAATTAATCAATCGTTTCGATGAGATAGTGCTATTTAGGCCGCTTAATAAGGAGGAACTTTTGCAGGTGGCGAAATTGATTATTAAAGGAGTAAATAAGCAGCTGGAAGCCAAAAAAGTGACAGTAGTGTTAACCGACCCAGCCATGCTTACGCTAGTAGATCTCGGATATGACCCTCGTTTAGGAGCAAGGCCAATGCGTAGAGTGATATCTAGGTTGGTTGAAAACAAGGTGGCTCAAAAGCTTTTGAGTGGTGAACTCTCGCCTGGTTCGACCCTTACACTTGATGTAGGTGACCTAGAAGTTGTAGTATAGAGACTATGCCCCAATCAGTATTCACTAAAATTAAGAACAAAGAGGTGCCTGGCGTGATCCTTTATGACGACGGTAAATGCTTTGTGATTCTTTCGAATATGCCCCATGCCCCAGGTCACTTATTGGTAATACCGGTCGAGGAGATGGATAGTTGGCAGGACCTTGATACCAAAAGTTTCTTGCACTTAATGGAAGTCGCTCAATACTTCGGCAGGGCCACCAAAGAGATCTATAGCCCACCGAAAGTTAGTTTGGTGGCCATTGGTTTTGAGGTCCCCCATGTGCATATTCACATATTTTCCTTATTTGGGGTGTCTGGTGCTGATCATACTAAGGCCAGCGCCGCTAATATGGAAGAACTTAGCAAAGAAGCCCTAAAGTTCGAAAAATATCTAAAGAAGACCAAAGGTAAGGTCTTATGATGGCCGTATTGGTGGTTGTAACACTAGCTATACTCCAGGGCCTTACAGAGTTCTTGCCGATATCGAGCTCTGGTCACTTGTTCCTGCTCCCCTGGGCCTTTAACCTGCCTAATCCAGGGCTATCCTTTGACGCCGCGATACATATCGGCACAGCCCTAGCACTACTGATATTTTTCTGGAAAGATTTCTATAATCTTGTCAAAAAGCGAGATAAGCTAATAATTTATATATTAGTTGCCTCTATCCCAGCAGCGATAGTTGGGTTTCTGGGAGATAAATACATCGAGAAGTACTTATATCAGTCTAGTACGGCGCCGCTTGTTATCGGAATTGGACTAATTTTTTATGGAATAGTTATGTATGTTATCGATCGAAATGCAAAACTGAAGGACGACATAAGCAGTGTCGGCGGTAAAAAGGCCTTAATTATTGGCTTTGCCCAAGTTCTGGCACTTATCCCCGGAACATCGCGTTCTGGTATTACAATATCTGCAGGTGAGTTCCTTGGTCTGAACCGCGAGTCAGCTGCTCGATTTAGCTTTCTATTGGCGACTCCGATATCTATGGGAGCGGGGCTATACAAATTCGGCCAGATTGTGTCTCAGCCCAGTGGCGGAGTTTCGATATGGCTGACGGTTTTAGGTATCGTAGTGGCTTTCTTTACTGGCCTGGTAGTAATTAAGTGGCTACTGGAATACCTCAAAAGCCATTCTCTCTTGGTCTTCGTTTTATACCGTTTCGCTTTAGGATCCGCAGTGATAGCTCTATGGCTGGTAAAGGGTTAATATGCGCTTAATAGTATACTGCGATGGCGGTTCAAGAGGTAATCCTGGCCCATCGGCTCTAGGTGTTGTCATAAAAACATCAAAGGGTGAAATAATCGAAGAGATAGGTGAGTATCTGGGTGTACAGACCAATAATTTTGCCGAATATAGTGCAGTAGTAAGAGCCCTTGAGAGGCTAAATGAGATGAAGGTCTTGGAGGCTGATTTTTTCTTGGATAGCGAGCTAATAGTTAGGCAATTAAATGGTATCTATAAGGTCAAGAATGCCAATATAAAACCCCTCAACAGTAGGGTTGTTGAGTTATGTAGTGGCATGGATACCACTTTTACTCATGTTTACCGCCAAGATAACAAGCAAGCTGATGCCGTCGTTAATGATGTTTTAGATAGTATTAAATAGACATTTACTTATAAATATCGTATAATATTATACACTGCAAGTTAGTGGATGGCTGCTCGTTTATAGCGAGAGGAAAGTCCGAACAGCATACAGCAACGGTAGTCGTTAACTGCGACCGGGAGTGATCCTCGGGAAAGTGCCACAGAGACTATTCCGCCTCAATTTTTTATTGGGGTAAGGGTGAAAAGAGTGGGGTAAGAGCCCACAGTACAGATAAGTGATTATCTGTAGAGGTAAACCCTACCGGCTGCAAGATTATGGGCCCTTCCGCTTGTCGGAAAGACTGCTTGTCTTCTTATGGGTATATCGCGCCATGTGGCAACACAGGTTTGCTGGCTTTTAGCCAGCCCAAGATAGATGGTCATCACCCCTCATCTTGATTCTGGAGTCCCAGCATCAAGATGAGGGGTACAAAATTCGGCTTATAGCTAGCTTGCAGTAACAAATATCATTCGCATGGTTAATCTAGGCGAATGATATTTGTTAAAAATGGTACAATAACAACTATGAGAAAACGCAGTGAATTATTGATATCATTAATTCAGATACCAGTTGACTACATTATGCTGGTAGTTAGCTTTACTTTGGCTTACTTCTTGAGGCAGGGTAGCGGCAAGCCATTCTCGGGGATTATTAGTGGTTATGCATATTTAGACCTAGTGATGTTGTTTTTACCCATATGGCTAATTATATTCGCCGGCGCAGGGCTTTACAGGATACGCTCAGATCGAGGCAATTGGGTGGATATAGGTAAGATATTCGTGGCTTGTGCTGCAGGCGTTATGGTACTTATTGTAATCGACTTTCTAAGCCCCTCTCCCATATTCCCAGCTAAAATCGTACCAATCTATGGCTTCGTGCTCTCTGTAGTTCTAGTGAGCTTAGGAAGGCTCATAATGACTTTGATTCAACGGACCCTGGCGCTGCGAGGGATCGGAGTATACAGAGTTCTTTTTATAGGTAGTGGAAGAAATGCAGTAGAGTTAAAATCCACACTGAAGCAGTTTAAGAGGCGATATCAGGTAGTATCTAGTATTTCATCATTATCAGAGGTCAGTACCTCGAAACTTTCAAATATTATCAGCCTTAAGCATGTAGATATTATCATGGTGGCTGATCCCTCGACCAACGAAGAAAACCTATTAGAAATTCTGGCTTTTTGTCAGCAAAATCACATCGGCTATCAGTTTTCACCAACGATATCAGGGCTTTACACCTCCAATATCCTCTCCACCCAGATTGGTTCGATCCCAATCCTTGAGCTTAGGCCCACACCCTTGGAGGGATGGGGCAGGATTCTAAAAAGATTATTCGATTTAATTGTCACTTTGATAATTATAATTCCAGTTCTACCGGTATTGGCCTTGCTTTATCTGATTATAAAGGCCACTGACCCTGGTCCAGCAATTTATTCCCACGAATGTTTTGGCAGAACTGGCAACAAGATTAATGTATACAAATTGAGGACAATGAAGGCAGAATTCAGTATTGGGCCAAAATTTGCTGGGCGTACCATTCAGGAGGTATTGAAGCTTTTACCCAAGGACAAGGCCGATGAATATAGGGCCACAGCCAAAATTAAAGACGATCCAAGGGTTGGCCGATTCGGCCGGTTCTTGCGCCGAACTAGCCTTGATGAACTCCCGCAACTTTTTAATGTTCTCAAGGGGGATCTAAGCCTAGTAGGCCCTAGGCCTTTACCCGAATCTGAGCTGGGTTTGCTGGGGGGCAAGCAAAATCTGGCTAGAATTGTAGCCATAAGGCCAGGTATTACCGGCCTCTGGCAAGTCTCTGGTAGAAATGATCTTGAATATTATGAACGAGTAAAACTGAATTTATATTACATTGATAACTGGTCTTTGTGGCTAGATATCAAGATAATATTCAAGACGATTTGGCAGGCGGTAATAGGCAGTAATGGAGTATAAAAAAAGTCTTTCAGGCCTGAAGGTAGCTATAGTACACGACTGGATGGTGGGCTTAGGTGGCGCCGAAAGAGTTGTAGGAAGTATGCTGAAGCTATTGCCACAGGCCGACATCTATACTAGCGTGTACTCACCAGATAAGCTGCAGTTATTTGCTGGCCACAAGATCAATACGACATTTCTGCAGAATTGGCCTTTGTCACGGAGCAAACATCAGCTATTCTCAGCCCTTAGGCCTCTCGCATTCGAGAGTTTAGATTTAAGCAATTACGACCTAGTCTTATCTAGCTCAAGCGCAGAATCTAAAGGAGTGATCACCCCCACCTCGACACTCCATATAAGCTATATTCATACCCCTACAAGGTACTATTGGAGCGGGTATAGTGATTATTTGGCAGAGCCGGGCTTTGGAGTGTTAAATCCGATAGTAAGGTTACTCATGCCTAGTTTAGTTCGCCGACTCCGTAAATGGGACTTTGCCGCCGCGCAGAGGCCTGATTATTTGGTGGCAAATTCTAATGTTGTCTCGGCCAGGATTAGTGAGTATTATAATCGCCCAAGCCAAACGATCAGGCCTCCTGTAGACACAGATCGCTTCAGGAACGACAGGGAGAATCAGCAAGGGGATTATCTATTGGTTGTATCCAGGCTAGTGCCCTATAAGAGGGTTGATTTGGCCGTCAAGGCCTGTAATAAATTAGGCTTAAAGCTAATTGTAGCTGGCCGAGGGCCAGAGCTCTCTAGGCTTAAAAAGCTTGCTGGTAGTACGGTTAGCTTTGTGGAGAGCCCGTCTGATAGCCAGATAACCAAGCTGTATTTAGGTGCCCGTGGCTTCATATTCTCTGCTGAAGAAGACTTCGGGATTACTCCTGTCGAGGCGATGTCAGCTGGACTACCGGTGATTTGCTTTGGCGAGGCTGGCGCCACAGAGACGGTCATTGATGGGGCTACTGGGGTTTATCATGCCAATCAGACCGTCGCTAGCCTTGTCGAGGCGATAGGTAAATTCGAAGCTACCAAGTTTGATCGCGGCACGATAGTTAAAAGAGCAAAGATGTTCTCAGAGAGCAGGTTTTTAGACGAGTTAGGAGGATACATTGCCGATAAGATCTCAAAAAAACCATAGAGCCGTCAAGTTAGTATTGTCTGGGCTAATGGTAGTTACTCTGTTGGTGCTGGCTTCTTTAGTGCCATCTGTGATAGATAAAGTTGTGATTAATACAACTAAAATAAACGACTACAGAGTTATATCCAACAATTTGTTAGGCCTTGATAAGCCCGTAAACATACTTTTGCTTTTTGAGAATAACGCTGAAGATAAAACCAGAGCCCGTTAGATCGGTTTATTATTACGACTACAAGTTTAAAGAGGTAAACTATGTAGAGCCTGCTCCGGACGCCAAGGGCGAACCAATGCTTTATACCCTACGAGACAGTGGCCAGAGCCTAGATTGGCCAGCCAATGCAAAGCGAGCAAAGACTATATTTAGCCGTGAATCCGGACTGGAAGTTGATATAGTTGTCGCAATTACACCAGAAATACTTAAGCAGCTAATTTCAGATACGGGCCCTATTGTTCTTGAAGGTTATGGCCTAACCGTAACCGCTGATAATATTACTCAGACCCTTCAGCTAGAAGTTGAGTCCGGCCAGGATAAGGTGGAAAGGAAGGACCCCAAAACGGTCCTATCTAGCGTAGCAAATGAGCTAATAAAGAGACTAAGTGAAAAGTCAGTCAATGATCTAACAAAAATTGGTTCCAGCCTAAGAGACCAGGCAAAGCAGAGGCAGATATTGGTCTATGGTAGTAATTATGATCTAGCTGAAAGCTTATCCAGGCTTGGGTATGATGGGTCCTTGGTGGCATTTGAATCAGATTACTTCTTGCTAACAGAGAATAATTATAGCGTCGACAAAAGTAACGCTTTTATAACTAGACAGCTTGACCGTAAGCTAGCTATCGACCCAGATGGCAGCGTGACTGTAGATGTCAAACTGACACGGACCCAGAACTTGGAGCAATCATTCCCTTATGTCGACCCAGTTGATCAAGGCACCACATTCTTGGTTAAGAGTAATAAGAGTTACATGAAGTTTGCCGTCCCAGCTGGCTCCAAGCTGGATTCAACAAAGTCAAATATAGATATAGAGTACAAGGGTAAAGAACGAGGGTATGATGTTTATGGCTTTAATAGCGAGCTAGTACCGCTGGAACCTTCAGAGTATACTTTCAGCTACAAATTACCATATATCTTAGCCGATGACGACACTATGACCTTGAATTCATTTATCCAGCTTCAGAATGGTGGCTGGCCATACCAAATAAGAAACAGTGTCGTGGTGCCAAAGGAGTGGCAATTAAGCGCATCAAACAAGAAAGACCTATTTTATGACCAAGGATCGGTTGTGTATGATAGTATTATTGATAGAGACTTATACATGAGTTACATATATGTTAAAAAATAAACCAACAGATGCCATAACGCTAGGGGATCTTAGCAAGCGCTTCGATGACGAGGCCGGTATATATGATGCCTTGAAGGGTATCGACTTAACTGTACATAAAGGTGAGTTTGTGGCAATCATGGGCCCATCAGGATCGGGTAAATCGACCCTAATGAATATAATAGGCTTATTGGATCGGCCGACTCAGGGGACCTATTTGCTTGATGGCGTAGACACTAACTCCCTCAGCAATCAGGATCTTGCCAAGCTGCGCAGAGATAAGATCGGTTTCGTATTTCAAAACTTTAATTTATTGCCCAGACTAAATATCAGGCAAAATGTAGAAATGCCGTTGATTTATAAGCGGGTAGCGGCTAAAGAGCGTGAGGATAAGGTTATTAAAGCCCTTTCGAGTGTCGGCCTATTAGATAAGATCAACAATAGGCCCAATAGGATGAGTGGAGGTCAGATTCAAAGAGCTGCAATCGCCAGGGCCCTTATTAATGACCCAAGTATTATTTTGGCAGATGAGCCAACTGGTAATCTGGATACCAAAACTGGCAAAGAAATTATGAATATAATAAAGTCGCTTAACAACAAAGGGGCAACAATCATACTCGTGACTCATAACCCCGAGGTAAGCCATTTTGCGGATCGAACCATAGTGGTGCGGGATGGCCTTATAAAAGCAGGGGGAGCTGTAGAATGATCTGGCAGAATATCAAAAATGCCCTAATATCTATTAGGTCTGCCAAGCTTAGATCGTTTTTGACCGTGATGGGCGTGGTCATTGGCGTTTTTGCAGTTTTAGTTATGGTCGCAGCCGGAGATGGGGTAAAGGCTCAGATAGGCGGCCAGGTATCTAGCCTGGGAACTAATGTGCTAACTATCACATCGGGTAAAGTCGGCCAGTCCAGCACTGCAAAGAATGGCCAGCAGCAGAAATCCTCGGGTCTTAATTTATCGAGTGCTTTAGGCGCGAGTACGCTTACGAGCATTGATTTACGAACTGTCGAGGAAACTAAAGATGTTGTAAAAGTATCTAGCTTTAGTATTATTTCAACTTCTGTCTCGAGAGCCAATCTTAGCAGTAGTACAGCAGTGGTGGTAGCCACCGATCCAAACTATTTTGATATCAGGAGTATCAAGCTGTCCCAGGGTAGAGCTATAAGTGACGAAGATATGGAGCGGTCAAATCAGGTTGTAGTTATTGGGCCTGATACCAAATCTAACCTCTTTGGAGACCAGGATCCGATCGGCCAGAGCATTAGCTTGAGAGGAAAGGATTATGAGGTAGTGGGTGTCACTGCCAAATCTGATGGTGGCGTAAGTATTGGCTCTAGCTCTGACGATATTATTTTACTTCCTTCGACTTCTGCAGAGTTGCTGCTCGGTAAGCTAGATATTTACAGAATTATCGCTCAGGTAAATGACGCTGACAATGTCGACTCTGTTAAGGCATCACTGGAGCAGTCGATAACACAGAATCATTCAGGAAGTAACGATTTTAGTGTCCTTACCCAAGAAGACCTACTAAGCACATTTAATAGTATCCTAGATGTCTTGACTACATTCGTAGTAGCTATAGCAGCGATCAGCCTACTAGTAGGGGGTATAGGCATAATGAATATTATGTTGGTGACTGTGACGGAGAGGACCAGGGAAATCGGTATTCGCAAGGCTCTGGGTGCAACTTTTGGAAATATTATGGGTCAGTTTTTAATGGAGTCAATTATTATATCTCTGATCGGAGGTCTGCTCGGGCTCCTGCTATCCTATTTAGCCGGGTTTGTCATCAAAGAGCTAGCTGACATCACACCAGTGTATAGCCTTAAAGCGCTAGTGGTGGCCTTAGGGGTAAGTTTAACCATCGGGATAGTGTTTGGAACAGCCCCTGCCGTTAAGGCGGCCAGAAAGAGCCCCATACAGGCTCTTAAGTCCCTCTAGCTATTAAAATAAATAGAAATGCTTCGCGAACTACTTACTAGCTTTTACAATTTCTGCAAAGGCCTTAGGTTGGCTCACTGCTAGCTCGGAGAGTATTTTGCGGTTTATAGAAATATTTGACTTTTTAAGGTCAGCTATAAAGATCGAGTAAGTAGTCTCGTTGATCTTAGCGGCAGCTGATATCCTTGTTATCCATAGGCTTCTGAAATCACGCTTTTTATTGCGTCGATCTCGGTACTGGTAACTTAGTGCCTTAATTACAGCTTCATTGGCTTTCCTATAGGAGCTTCGTCTTATTTTGGAATAGCCCTTCGTGAGCTTTAGTATCTTCTTGTGTCGTTTGTGGGCTGTAACGCCTCTTTTTACTCTCATGCTAAACTCCTAGGGCCCTTTTAATATTTCTTACATCAGATTCGGACGCAGGCATATCCATCGAGTAGGCTCGCTTGCGGCTGGCAGACTTTTTAGTCTTAAGGTGCCCACGGGTAGCCTTAAGTCGCATCACTTTGCCGCTGGCTGTAATTTTGAATCTTTTGGCTGTGGTTTTACTTGTTTTAATCTTTGGCATTGTCTTTATCCTTTGTAGCCACTGGCTGGCTTGATTTGGTTCCTGCTTGCTTCGACATATTAACTACTATCGACATATCACGGCCTGTCATTATTGGCCTTTGCTCTATTATGGCAATTTCATTGAGGCCTTCGAAGAACTTCATGATTACCGCTTCCCCTAGAGCTGGGCGAGCCATTTCGCGGCCTTTGAAGCGAGCGGTAATCTTGACCTTATTGCCGGCTTCAAGAAATTTTCGGGCTGCTCTTTGCTTCACCTCTATATCGTGCTGGCCTATCTTTAGTCCCATACGAACTTGCTTGACCTCTATATTGCGCTGCTTTTTACGGTTTTTGGCGGCCTGCTTATCTTGCTCATAAAGGTACTTACCCCAATCGAGGAGCTTACAAACAGGTGGGTCCGCATGGGGTGATATCTCGGCTAGATCATAGCCCTGATCCCTAGCTATATTTAGGGCTTCAGAAATTGGCACTACTCCAATTAGTTCAGATTCTGCGTCTAGCAACCTAACGGTTGACGCTGATATCTGATGATTAAGTCGAAGTCGTTTTTTTATTTAGATATCTCCATAAAAGCTCCGAATAATAGTAGCATGAAAGTTCTCGGTTGGCAAGCAATAGCATCGGGCACTTATTTATCAGTCAGTTTGATTGATTTTTCTGGAAATTAGTCGGATCTTTTTAGTAGATTTGCCGATAGTTACAGAATTCTTGTAGATTCTGCCGTAGTTATCAGTGATTTGGCCAATGGCTTGCACCTTAAAAACCTTGCCGTGTAAGCTAGCTATTACCCTAGAGCTAGTTGGCGCTTTAATAGAGATTCTCTTGATTAACCCAGCCAGGAGGTCCTTTTTAGATTTAGGATCTTGGGCGACAGAAGAACTCGCCCTGAGTTGGATCGGCTTTTTAATTAGGTATTGATTATCCGATATATTTTCAAACTCCAGTGTGCAGTCGGGCAATCTTAGATCCAGAGATGCGTCTACAGATAGGCCTATTGGCTTGGCGATGGCTGTATTAGGTTCAAATGATAGGGTAATATTATCGAAGAAATACCTGTTGCCAAGCGAATAGATAGTAACTTCATTTATTTTCCTTTGGGCTAAGGCCTCGATCCCAGATTTCCAGCTTTTAATTAGTAGCTTATGGCCTATATTCGAGGCGCCTGTGGGGATATATCCTATCGCAACATCATGCGGAACTTGGCCAATTTGTCCGATTAAAGTTTCGAAATCTGAATCGCTACCAATAATCGCGATAGTATTAGTGGCTAATTTATCTATCCCAGATAAGATCTGGCTAAGTTCGGCCTCGCTCGTAAAAGTCTTTATCGGGGCGGCAATATGAAGCCTTTTAAGCTCATCTGCGATATCCTTATCTACTTCCTCGGAGATGGGGGAGCCGGAACTGGTGTTTTTAAGATATAAATACACTGGCTAATTTCCAGCCGTTAATTTGGCATCTAAAAGTGCACCACTGTCAACGCTGATATTTTTAGATTTAGCGCTACCAGATAGCTGACCGCAACCTGATATATAGATGTTATCACTCGCCAAGATATCTGCCTTAGCTCGGCCTTCAATATTGGTAGCTCGACTACTTATAGTACCTGTAAAAGTCGAGTTTTTATCGAGCTCTACAACCCCAATTGTTACAATTGAGCCTTTGAAGTTGCCATCTATATAAACATCTTCATCAGTCTTGATATCTCCAACAGCATCTATCCCAGCCCCAATCATAAAGCCAGCGTAGCCTACTAAATCGGAAATATGACCCTTTTTTAATCTACCGAACATATGCTATTTAATCTTCTTAATTGATGCCTGCCTTAACGCCTCATTCTCTTCTTTGGAGAGATGGTGCTGAGACTCACCACTTACAACATCTTTGGCGTATACCCTTGTTCCTGATCTGGCATGGACTGCTGAAATAACTAGCCCGCTATTGGAGTGATCCAAAAGAGCAATACAGAAGCTTTGGTCTCCGCCGGTATCTCCAAATGGGTTGAAGCGTACTAATGCAACCCTAGAGAGTGCAAGCTGCTGAGTTTTATGTAGCTTAGCGGCAAAGCCCGCCAACTCATCTATTTGGGATAAAGATTTATCTACATCAGAGGAGTAGTTTTTGATAAGCTCTTCAATTTGCTTGGCTTCAGCCCCCTTAAGAAACTGCCCATATTTGTTTCTTAGCTCAATCTGCTGCCATAGAGTGTAGCCAGACAGCCCAGCGGATATAAAAAACAGTATAAAAATATATTGCATATTTAGCTCTTTCCTTCTTAGTACCGATTATAGATCGACAGCCAGCACTTGGCAACTTATCATTCTGGGATTACAATATATCCTAAGACAAGGAGGCAAAATATAATGTCTAAACGCAAGAAACACACTAAGAAAGCCCGTAAGCATAGTAAGCTCGTAGTAAATAATACAACACAAGCCAAGGCTAGCTCTGGCGATACATCGATATCATCTAAATCCGATACAGTACCAGCTGTCCAAAAAGCCGAAGTGCCTAAAAAATTAGAAGCCTATAGCGACAATCCTATAATGGCGGATGTGAAGTACAGTCTGTTTCTCACGGGGCTAATATTCGCAATTTTTATTGTGCTATTTTTGGCGATGCGCAATGAATCGGTGGCAAAATCATTTTATGGCATAATCAAGATCAACATCTAGAGGCTCTAGACCCGATACTGTAGGGCTTCTGCAATGTGCCTCGCACCGATATCGTTAGACGCATCTAGATCTGCAATAGTGCGCCCGACCTTAAGCACTCTCATGTAGGCACGCGCCGATAATTTGAGGTTGTTTATTGCTTGGTCAAGCAGGCCTATAGCTTTAGTGTCGAGCTGGCAGAACTTCAGGATTTGCTTATTATTCATCTCGTTATTAGTGGTTATTTTTTCTGATTCAAATCGCTTCGATTGCAGATCTCTGGCTCTGGACACCCTTTTTGCGACATCCGAGGAAGATTCAGCTACAGGGGCCTCTAGGAGTTGTGACTTTTTTACTCTTACTAAATTTACCACGAGGTCTAGCCTGTCTAGGAGCGGCCCAGATATTTTGCTGCCATATCTCTGAACCTGAGATGGGCTGCAAGTACAACTCATGTCTTGATCGCCCGCATAACCACAGGGGCAGGGATTTTGGGCGGCCACTAGCAAGAACCTGGCGGGGTAGCTTTGGGAGGTGGCGGCTCTAGAGATAGTTACCTTGCCTTCCTCTAGCGGCTGCCTAAGAACTTCTAGTACATTACGGGCAAATTCTGGCAGCTCATCTAGAAACAGAACGCCACGGTGGGCTAGGCTAATTTCGCCGGGTCTTGGCCATTGGCCACCACCTATAAGTGCAATATTGCTGGCAGTATGGTGTGGGTTTCGATAGGGCCTAGAAGACACGATATCGTCACAAGATTGACCAGCAACGCTGTGAATCTTGGTGATCTCAATAGATTCTTCATAGCTAGGCGCGGGTAGCAAACCAACTAGTGCCTTGGCTAGCATCGACTTGCCGGACCCTGGAGGCCCACTCATTAGGATATTATGATTACCGCTTGCTGCGATTTCGACAGCTCGCTTTGCCTGGTATTGGCCATAGATTTCTGATAAATCAACCTCTGCGGTTGTCGTAGAGGAGCAGATTTTGGTAGTTGGCAATGGAGTGATGGTTGATTCGCCGATTAGGTGCCTGTAGAGCTCATGGAGTGAACTTACTGGATAGATGGTAATCCCTTCTACTAGCGCCGCCTGGGTAGCGACATCTGCCGACACATACAGCTCAGTTATTCCATTGGCCTGACAGGCCTGAGAAGCCGCCAAGGCTCCCGGTATGGCTCTAGTTGAGCCATCTAACCCGAGCTCTCCAAGAAAGGCCGAGGACTGCGCTATGGTCGCTACCTGCTTGCTAGCCCACAAAAGACTTACCGCCATGGCTAAATCAAAGCCCGAGCCATTTTTAGGCATATCGGCAGGTGCCAAGTTTAAAGTAATTTTCCTTGGCGGCAAATTAAGATTGGAATTCTTTATTGCTGAGCGAACTCGCTCTTTTGCTTCGTCGACAGCCTTGTTTGCCAGACCAACGACTATAAAGCCGGGTAGACCGTTGCTCATATCCGCCTCCACTTGAATTAATTGGCTATCTAATCCGATATTTGAAACAGTATTTACCTTAGCTAACATAATTTAAACCCCCTTGTTTATAACCATATTATACAAACAAAAAGCGAAAATCAAGCCTAATATACATTTTTGGTAATTATTAGTCAGAGATTAGGAGTTGTTAGGCTGGGTATAGAGCCAAAGCGTTCAGTAAATAGGCTGCGCTTAGCTAGCGTACCACTTGGCAGCAGACTCTGGCGGTACGGTGTTAATAACTATGCCCGTGGAGACCTCCAGACCACCCCATATGCTACTTCGTCCATATATTTTGATTGCACACCGGTAGTGAGGGCTAGTTCCATTTTCTATGAATAAGTTATAACTTATTTGCGAATCGGTCAGCTTGGATGTTAAAGTTTTTAAGTATTTAGCGCAAGACTCGATTTGAGAAGTATTCAGCTGATCAAAAGTAGTGGCATGTTGCTTAGGAATTAGCCATACCTCGAAGGGGTACTGCGATGCATAGGGGCAAATTACAATAAAGTGCTCATCCTCCGCAACAATGCGTTTGTTCTGGGCTTTTTCATAGCTAATTATATCTTCAATAGGTTGCTTTTTTTTATCAGTATAGTACTGCTCGATTTCTCTGGAGCGCTCAATGTATCTTTTAGGCACAATCGGTAGGGCAAATATTTGAGAGTGGGCATGAGCAAGACTTGCCCCTGCTTCAAAGCCATCGTTTTTAAATACTAGAACATAGGCAATATCTTTGTCTTGCATTAACTCTGTTATCCGAAGCTGATAGACCTGGAGGACTCTTTTAATTTGGGCTAAAGACAGGTGAGCAAAAGCTACATTGGCCAGAGGGGTGTCGACTACTATCTCTTGGGAGCCATATGCGCCAGAGTTATCCTTAGTAAGCGCTGGGAAGCGATTGGCAACCACCTTCACCAGCCAGTCTTGCCCACCCTTGAGAGTATAGACCTCCTTTTCAAGATCTAGTCTAGGGCTTTCGGCAGTCTCGATCAGCGGATGGCGATTTTTCTTAGTATCGTATGGTCGCTTGCCTCTTCCGGGCGATATTATGACATATTCATCAAACAGGTAGTCGCGCCTGATTTCAGTCTGGATTCCCCCTATATCCAAAAACATAGGTTTGCACTGCCATGCGTCACCGGGGTTGATTTTATCGGTGTTAATCTCGCAAGTAACATAGTCTACGAATGAATCATCGTAGCCGGACTTCAGGGGTTGAGCAGGGGCCTTGACGGGCCTATGTAGGTGTTGGGCCGATTTAGGGCTACTTTTAGCTTTATTCATACCTCTTATGTTATCAATCTTTGAGTGTAAAGGCTATATTAATCGATAAAGTTGGCTGTATAAAGCTACTAGCTTTTTTGTCTGTTTTTCTATAGTCATAGACATCGCTAGCTTATGAGCCGTCTGGCCGTATTTTCTTGCCAGGACAGGGCTATTAATTAGCTTAGTGCATGATTCTGAAAAGCTTCTAATGGTGTTTTTGGCCTGGATTCCTGTAATTTTGTCCTTGGCCAGAGGAGATATATCCGCATCAATGAATATTATCGGCTTACGCTCTATCGCGGCTTCATTTAGGACTAAGCCCTGAGTGTCGGTCATGGATGCAAAACAGAATATGTCAGCTGCCTTAAAGCAGGCAAATGTCTTGTCGCGATCAAGCATCCCGGTGAATATTATATTTTCAGTTAGATTAAGTTCTGAAGCCAGGTCCTTCAGATCGCCACTGTAGGGGCCATCACCAACCACCATCAGCTTTGCATTGGGATTTTTGTCAATAATCTTGGGCATACTCTTGATTATTAGCTGAATATTCTTCTCTTTACCCAGGCGACCAACAAAAAGTAGTAGAGGGTCGTCATCCTCAACATTAAAGACTTTCCTAGGTTTAAAATTTGTTTCAATTTTAGTCTCTTCCAGATCTATGCCCGTTGGTAGCACATGTACACTGTCGAATTTACCGTAATCGTTAAGAGATTTTTCCATCTTTTCTGAGGGGACTATCACCATGCTGCAGTTTTTATAAAACAATCCAACACTCTCCACGATTAACTTTCGGTTCCATTTCTTGAGGGACTTGCTAGGCTTAAGGCTCGGGATTAATTCTTTATATTTATCGGCTGACTTCATGAGCGCAGGCGCTAATAGTATTCCAACGAGAATACCTAGCATTATTTTCTTGTAAATCTTAGCGTACTGGTCTATGTCTGTATGGTGGGTTACGACGGTAGGGATATCATCGTCTTTTGCAATTCTCATACCAAGCATCCCGACTTGAGCAGGGGTGTGTATATGGATTATATCGAGATTATGAGATTTGACCTCTTTGATTATTGTCGAGGTGAAGGGCATGGTGTCGCGGTGGTCTTCATACCAGATACTAGGGAATGATCTGAAACGCACTATATAATCTGGGTCTGGCTTATCGCGATTCGGGGATTCAGGGCAAAATATTACCACTTCATGGCCCAGCTTAATTAGTTCTCTGGCGAAGAGATCCACCGATACAGCTACTCCATCTACTTGTGGGTAGTACCTGTCAGTAAAAAACCCTATCTTCATATATTTTTATCCAGGAAGCTGAGGTATATTTTTTCTATATTTTTCATAACTGTTTTGGTGTCATAGGCCTGAGCAATGTGTTTGGCCTTGTCTTGAGATCTACTATAGAATACCTTGTCGCTGGCGAGTTTTTTGATGGTTCGCACAAATCCGCTATCATTAGAGGCCTCTTCATACCAGTCTTTGAAGGTGAGGCGGTATTGATCGTTATTTCTTAAAAGTACAGGCAGGCCTGCGGCTGCACCTTCAATAATTACGATTCCAAAAGTTTCTTGTTCTGAGGGAAGGAAAAATAAATCAGAAGCCTGATAGTATGCTGTAACATCCTCGTGCTTAATAACTCCTGTAAAGTGAACATTAGCGGGAGCATTACTCATCATTTTTTGCATTTCAGAGTAGTTAGCGGCAGCGTGCTTAAAAGGTATGCCACCGACCCAAATAAATTCCATATTCGGCAAGCTCTTTGCGCAAGCCATGAAGCTGTCGACTCTTTTTCGGGGCTGGACTTGGCCATTACAGACTATTACAAATTTATCCTTGCTAATCTTTAGAAGTTTGCGAGCAGCAGCTTTTTTGGCCGGAGTATTGGCATAATCAGAAGTTTCAATCATGTTGGGCACAACATAGGTGGGTTTTTTAACGCCCAATTTTTTGAGCTGGTCTTCTACTTCTTGGCTAACGGCGAATATTCCATCGGCACGGTTATAGAACCACCGGAGGTATAGTTTAGCTAAGGGGTACCATAACCTGGCACCGACTAGGCTACCAATAAAAGAATCAGGCACAACATGTGCAGAAACAAACTTGATGCTGCCCCTTGATAGCAAGAATCTTATTCCATAAAAACCGACAGTGTGTACATGTATTATATCGGCCTTAAAGTTTTTTTGGTTGGTATGTACCTCGAACTCTGGCGTGTACTTTTTCAGGCCTGCGAGGTGTTCGGTATAAGCTGTGTGGACGCCATGCCCCTG
The DNA here is from genome assembly GCA_026397045.1 of Patescibacteria group bacterium. Lineage (NCBI taxonomy): Bacteria > Patescibacteria group bacterium. The sequence goes on from JAPLVO010000006.1 coordinate 48,684, forward strand.
CACTGTGAATGCACTGTCGGAAATTACATTAATGGTGTATTTTTTATTCATAATACAGTCTATTATTACATTTTTATCCTCATCGGGCACTACCTAAACGAATTTATTTATAAATTACTTTATAACTAATCTGTAAATTTCCTCGAATTGGTCTAATGTTGCTCGGTTAGAGTGCCTGGAGGTTACCTTGAGCAAGCTAGCTCGGCCAAATTTATCCATTCGCGCCTGGCTGGATGTTAGCTTGGATATTTTTACAGCCAAGTCATGGCTATTTCCAGGCTTAAACAAGTAGCCATTTACACCAGAGTCAACCAGCTCCGGTAGGGCGGTGCTATTAGCCGCTATAATTGGCTTAGAGCAGCTCATAGCTTCTAGGGATACAATGCTTTGTAACTCCGATGGGGAGCTTATAACAAATACGCTGCCAGCCTTAATAAGGCTAGCTTTTATTAAATCTGGGACATATCCAGTAAAAGTAGATTTTTCGTAAATGTTGAGCTTTTTGGCTAGCTTCTTAAGTCTTGATTCATCATTGCCTCGTCCCGCAATCACTAAATGTAGATCTGAATTGAGCATTGCCTCCGCTGCAGCCCTTACTATCACATCTATATTCTTTTCCTTATCGACTCTTCCAAAATAGAGAACTACTGGCCGGTTCGACGGTATATTGTATCTAATCCTGGCTTTACTTGCAGTGGCCTTGGAGTAGCTAGCCACATCTACGCCGTTACTTATAGCCCGCATAGGGCCTTTTACATTATGTTTGCGCAGAAGATTGATAGCTGTAGGGGTCGGTGAAGTTAGGAAGTCTACTTTTTTGTAGTACCATCGGATGTATTGCCAGCAAATTGCATCGAGCGATTTATAGGCAAAGTGCCTAGGCTTTAAGCCTAGATTATATAACAAGTTCTCAGGCATAAAGTGGTTTGTAGCGATGATCGGGATACCTCTTCTCCGGGCTGCCCCAATACTCAGCAGGCCCATTAGGGTGGGGAAATGAATATGGATCACATCTGGTTTGCTTTCCTCAAATATTCTCCTAGATCTAAAAAATGGGAAAAAGCTCATTCTAGATTCTAGGTGCAGCAGAAACGGTATAGATTTCTCTCGGTATATTATAGATATTTTGTCTTTTTGTTTGAAGCTATGGAGTTTGCGGCCTGGTGCCCAGACCGAAACAGAATTACCATCACTACATAGCCCCTGCACAAGTCTACGGGTAAATTGCGCACCCCCATCAGGGTTAGGCCAATAAGACTCTGTAACTAGCAGAACCCTCATAAATTATTCTTTACCAATCTGAATTTTTTTATATATTTCTAGGTAGCTATTTAAACTAGTGTTGATATCATGATTCTGTTCTACTATTTCGCGGCTCTTAGCACCGTATTTAACACGCTTAGGCCTATTTTTGATTAGCTTTAAGAGCTGCCTGGATAGATCAATATGGTCATTCTCCTTGAACATATACCCATTAACCCCATCATCGCAAAGCTCTCTTAAGGCTATTTTATCTACCGCCACAACAGGAAGCCCACTGCTCATAGCCTCGAGAGTGGCGATGCTCTGGAGCTCTGCCGGAGAGGCAATTACAAATATATCGCAGCTAGCAAGCAGGTGGGGCTTATCGGACTCTTTTACAAAACCCGTAAAGGTTAGGTTATCTTCTATACCGAGTTGAACACTTAGGGCCTGTAATTCATTTAGGTACTTACCAGTTCCGGCTATTATCAAATGGACATTATGCTGCTGCCTAAGAGATTCTGCAAAGCCCCTGACGATAACATCGATGCGTTTTTCACCATCTATCCTGCCGATGAATATTAGTTTTACCCTATCTTTTGGTATTCTAAATTTATTTAGTATCGATGGCCTTTTTTTGCTTGGGTTAAATATTTTGGTGTTTACGCCATTGGTTATCGGGCTGCCAAGTTTTTTAAGATTTCGGTCTTCAAGCAGGTTAAGAGCCGTCAGCGTGGGGGCGGTAACTATATCTGCTTTATTGTGGAACCAAATCAAGTATTGCCAGAAAAACTTTTCCATTTTGCTACTAACTTTCTTAGGTAGCCTGATGTTCATTAGGATGTTTTCGGGCATAATATGGCTGGTGGTTACCACAGGCACCTTGTATTTATTAGCGATAAATAGGGCTGTTACTCCTAGAAGAAAGGGATCCTGGATATGTATCAAGTCTGGGTTTATGGTGCGAATCAGTTTTTCGGCATTCTGGAAGGGCCAGTAGCTGACCCTTAGGCCAGGATAGAATAGTAGTTCTAAGGATTTTTCTCTGTAAATTGTCAGATTGCCATTACTCTCGAGATATGATGTAATTTTTTTGCCAGGCACCCAAATATAGACCTTATGGCCTTTCTGGGCCAGGCCTTCCGCCAGGTGCTTTATGAAAGTGGCAATACCATCTTTACGAGGATGGTATGTCTCCGATACAATTAGAATCTTCATTTGTGATATTATATCAAATGTCAGATAAATAATTAAAACATAATCTCAAAAGTATGATTTATTACAAAGAAAATAAAATCAAAAACCAACGAAAGCTGCCGATATTATTCATACACGGCCTAAAGGGAACCCATAGAGGGATGATAGATATCGCTCGTAGTATGAGTGACTATCACTGGTTTCTGCCAGACATGCCTGGTCATGGACAAAGTGATTTAATGAATCTTCATGGGATCGAAACATATGCCAAGGCTCTTTTAGATTTTATGCACAAGCGAGATATCAATAAGTTCTTGGTGGTAGGCCATTCTTACGGCGGCAATGTAGCCGTCGAGCTAGCTAGGCTGGCGGGCCCTAAGGTTGTCCCCAAGATGGTCACTATAGCCCCATACCCCGGCTACAAAAACACCCCGACAAACCTAGCTTTTGGATCGATGTACGCTTTTATTAAATACTTCCCGAGGCCAATCGTAAATTTCTTTCTGCTTGGAAAGATTGCAGTATTTGTTACGGGCTTAGTGCTTTATAAGACCTCAGATCGTGAGCGCGTAAAGGCATTGCAGAAGCAAGGCTACCATGAAGAGACCAGTTTTGAGAAGCGAGTGATGGTAGAAGCCGTGGAGAGTTTGCGAGAATTCGATCTGCGCAGCCGCCTTAATGAGCTCAAGCAGCCAACCCTTTTAGTTTATGGGGATATCGACTCCTTTGCCAAGCTCAATGGTATTGAATCGGAGATTAAAAATAGCAAAATATCCGTGGTGCCCTATAAAGGAGGAGGGCACTTGATCCCCCTCGAGTATCCAGAAAGAGTTAGCGCATTGGTAAGGGGGTGGATAGAGCCTTAAGCTTTATGCCAATTCACTAAGATAGTGATAAGATTGTAGTCAACCATACCATTATGTATTCATCATTATTTAAAAACATTAACTTTGTTAAAATCTGGCTGGCTCAGCTGACATCTCAGCTAGCTGCCAATTTGCTTAACTTTGCACTGATTATTAGGGTTTACGAGCTGTCGGCTAATACTAATTTTGCAAATATTTCAGTTAGCCTGCTGATTTTGGCTTTTGGGGTGCCATCTATAATTTTTGCTGTTTTGGCTGGGGCCTATGTAGATCACCTAGACCGAAAGAAAGTAATGGTGGTTACCAACATAGCTAGGGCTATCTTGGTTCTATTCTTCCTGATGTTTGAGTCAAATTTGATATTCGTATATCTAACGGTCTTTGCCATTTCTACCTTCTCACAGTTCTTCACCCCTGCTGAAGCAGCCGCACTACCCAGGCTAGTAAAGAAGTCGGATTTGGTATCCGCAAATTCTCTATTTTTGTTTACGCTTTATAGTTCTTTTATACTCGGCTATAGCTTAGCAGGCCCAATTATTTCAGCCTGGGGAGCAAACTCGGTGTATTGGGTCACATCAATAGCCTTTGTGTTTTCGGGTCTTCTAAGTCTAGGCCTTCCGAAGCTAAAAGCTAAGCAAAAAGGCCTCAACTTTAGCTCAATAAACCACGAGGTCTTTATTACCATCAGGCAGACAGCTGACAAGATTTTGCGAACACCTGGTTTGTTGTTCCCAATTGGCAACCTTACGATAGGCCAAATGATGATTGGGATTATAGCTGTGGTTGCCCCCGGCTTGGCCATAATACTTTTCGATCAAAGCCTAGCCAGTGTTAGCTATAAATTAATTGTCCCAGCGGCCGTTGGTATGGTGGTAGGGGCAGTATTGGTGGGGCAGGTGCTGGGTAAGGTCCATAAAGCCAAGCTAATAAATTTTGGTATAGTTCTGGCAGTCATATCACTTGCTGGGATAGGTTTGATCGGTCGATTCAAGGGGATACCTTTTTATACTGGGATTGTGGTGACTCTATCACTCGGCTTGGGGTTTGCGAATGCCCTGGTAGGAGTTTCGGCTCAGACTCTATTGCAAGTCCATTCTACAGATGAGGAGCGAGGTAAGATATTTGGCACACTCAATATGATGATGAATCTGGCGGCCTCATTACCAGTGCTGTTAGCAGGGATCACCGCAGATCTAGTTAGCCCTGCTTCAGTTATGATATTCGCAGCAGGGTTTATAGCTTTATTTGGAGTATATCAGTTCTCAGCCCTTAAGAAGCACGAGCTGGTAGACAGGTAGTAGCACTAGTACTTTACTAGTAAATATGTTATAATTATTTTACTTGGGGCTGACAAGCTTCGACGTTGAATCTTGAAATATGATTGCGAGTCGGGTTGAGAATACACGTTAGCTGTTCTCGAAACTACAAATGCAAAATCGTTTGTATCGCGTTTGGTGAATGCAGTTTCTGCACCATCTCTCGCTCCAGCTTATGCTTAATTGTCATTAGCCATCGAACCCTCAATGCCTGGTAGGGGGATTTCGATGCCATTTACCGGGCTGCAGTAGTATTCCTTACTGGTACTACCTAAGACTAAACAGTAGGATAAGCGCCAGGTTTATTGTGCTAATCTTGATGCCCTGGAACTTTAAAAACAATATTCAGATTAGCTACACTCGTAGATATCATATTATAAAAGTTTGGCGGACGAGGGTGCGATTCCCTCCAGCTCCACCAAAAGGGACTTTCGAATAATTCGGAGGTCTTTTTTGATATGCATTAATCAACAAGGATTATGATGTATCAACAGCCTTATTGGCACATCTTCGGTGCTAGGGGCTTTATAGTTACCTTTTGTAATTAAAAACACTTTAGGGGGCCAACACACTACTCTGAGTAAAGATTGCTTCTTAGGTTAAGGTGGACTTTCTTCATGCAAGCCAATTGGAGTCTATTTGGCTACAGGGTTAGCACTATTGGGGCTGCTTATTGGCTAAAGTGCTGACTGGGTAATTTGCATCATCTTTCAGATCTCCGCGGGGGATATACATTACAACCTTAGTCCCTTTGTTCAAGTTTGACGAAATATTAATAGAACCATTTATCTGATCAAGAATTATTCTGTCTAAATATAGCCCTAGCCCCAAACCTTCATAGTCGTAATGAAGAGCATCTGTTGCGCGTGCAAAAGGCATCATTAGCTGATCTATTTTGTCCTTGGCAATTCCAGCACCATTATCCGATACCGTAATCTTGATACCACCAGCTTTAGCTGTTGCTTGGATGGATACCTTACCATCAGTCTTGCTAAATTTAATCGCATTATTTAAGGCCGATCCGATAAGCAGGATTAGCGCCGATTTATCTATATTTGCCATTAATCCATCAGAGACCTGCTTGCTAATTGTGATGTTGCTAGATCTAATTGCATCGGCTTGCCTTGATAGGACATTAGCAATGATCTCCTCAACACCAGCGCTTTTTATGACATCATTGCTTTTAACATTAGTATATTGACTAAGAAGTATAAGCGACTTTTCGACATCTGATAGCATCACTAAGCCTCTTAAGAAAGGCTCGGCTTGCTTAGAATGGGTAAAATCGGAAGAAAGTGATTTCAGCTGCGCTATCTCTCCATCAAGAATATCTATCGTTTTGGTGATAAAATCAGACTTTATTTTCGCTAAATGCTGCTCGGCTTCTAACAGTTTAGCTCGATTAATGCGTGCGTATTTGTTGCGTACGAGGCTGCGCCAGGCCAGCAATATCAGTAGTATGCAAATGGCAAAAAGACCAATTTGTACCGCTAAACTACCTATCTCTACTTGGTAGATATTGGCCCTGCTAAATAGCAGGTACTGAGCAACAATAAGCAGCCCGGAAATTATTATCGGAACCCAAACAAGTGGGTTAAAGCTAGCAGACCTAACCTCGGCGCCGAGCCGAGCCGAGCTAATAGTGCTCATTAGCCTCTCATTTTCTTGGTTATTACTGGAGAGGAGCTGGTGTATGCTCCCAGAGACTTTATTAAGTAGGCTATCTATTGCCTCAGACTTAGCTAAACTTATAGCCTTTACCGATACGAGTAGTTCGGCACTAAGCTGCATTATTCCGAGTGGGGTATTTAGGTAGTGGCTTGTTAGGGCTACAAAGTTCTTGCTAGCAAATTGGATATTTTGAATCTTAAGTATTAGTTTATTATAGCGCTCTGTTGATCTATATTCTCTGTAGGCCTGGATGGCGTAAAGTATTGCTAAAAGAAGTAGTAGTAATATCAGCAAATAGGGGATAGCAATAACTAGGCCGCGGGGCACACCGCGCAATATCTTGAGAAGTCTATCTGTAGATTCTGGCTCTACCGGCAGAGCCGCGTCTGTCTCTGTCGTGATACCTGGTATTATCGCCAAGCCCCCGGTAGTGGTGGCTGGCCCCGGCCCTGGCCCTGGCCCCGGCCCTGGCCCTGGTCCTGGTCCCGGTCCTGGTCCTGGTCCCGGCCCTGGCCCCGGATCAGGCGGACAGTTACCTGTGGTAAGGGCCTGATCAGAGCCGAAGAAGGTACCGGTGGGGTTAATGCCATAGGCGCGGTAGTGGTAGATAGTGCATCCCGATAACCCAGAAATAGGCAGGGAATATGGGGAGGTCTGGAATGAGCTTAGTAGATTTAATTTTTGTACCCTGTTTATAAATGACTGAGACAGGTAAAGATCATTATTATCTGATATATGTAGAGTAATTGGCGATAATATTAGCTGCTCACTAAATATGAGTGGGTTATTACTTGTAGTGAATTTACTAATATAGTTACCACTACCATCAAATACTTGGATATCGTTGCGAAGCAAATCTAATACATACAGCCGCCCAGTATTATCAACGCTAATGCCTAATGGGACTATAAATTGCCCATTAGCAGTTCCAAAGCTGCCAAATTGGCTCAAAAGTACGCCGCTACTACTATATTTGTAAATGGCGGAGTCCACTATGGAAGAGGTATAGATGTTATTTGATGAATCAGAAGTGATACCGATGCCGAACTGGGCAGACCACTCGGTGATATAAACTCCCGTATTACTAAATTTTTGTATCCTTGGGGTGGCTGATCCGAGATCTAAGATATATATGTTGTCGAGGCTATCTATGGTGATATTTATTGGTTCCTCGAACTCACTAGGGTTGACCCCTTGTATGCCCCAGGTGGATATGAATACTCCGCTACTATTGAATTTTTGTATTCTGTAATTTCCGCTATCGACTACATAGACATTATCACTGGAATCAACCGCCACCCCAATTGGTATATCGAATTCTCCTGGCAAGGATCCATTTACACCCCATTGTGTCAGGTAGCCTCCGTTACTATTGAATTTTTGTATTCTATTATTACCGGCATCAGCCACATAGGTGTTACCTATAGAATCGGTGCCAATCTTGACGGGCCCATTGAACTGGCCGTCATTAGTACCTTGTTCGCCCCACTGGGTTAAGTTGCTAGGAGTAATATTTGAAGGCGCCGGGCTGGATAACACATTGCCATAGCTCGAGCTAGTGCCCCACTGGAAGCCTCTGGCCGTGATAGCATCCCCCGAATAGGATATAGTCCCATTTAAATCCGAGGAGCTGACTGTGGTGTTGCTGGCTGGGTCTGTCATTATGTTCATGTCACAACTACTTGTGGTGAAGGTTCTGTCTTGGCCGAAGCTGGTACCTGTGCCGGTAGAGGCTGAAGCGGCATAATGGTAAGTGGTGTTGCAGGGGAGATTCACAAGCTGCTGAGAATAAGGGCCCGCTGGGTAGTCCCCAAATGAGCTAAAGCTTTCTACACGGTCGTTGTTTCTATCAATTACAAAAATATCACCACCATTGGTGTTCTCGTCGTATCCTAATATTCCAGAAGGTGCATCTAGTTGCCCCAATCCAGACCCTATTGATCCGAACTGGCTGGTGTATCTGCCAAAATAATCGAATCTCTGGACCCGATTATTGCCCGTGTCTGCCACTGCTATACCGCCAGCGAATAGATTAAATGACGCCCCCGAAACAAATGCCAGCGAGCTAGGGGAGTTAAGTTGGCCGTCTCCAGAGCCTGGCGAGCCAAAATCAGACACATAAATTAGGCCTGATGAATTAAAGCCAATAATCTGGACTCGACTGTTGCCGCTATCCAAAACATAAATAAATGGCAGACCTAAATCTCCTTCCGAGATTAATACATCTCTGGGGGAATTAAATTGTCCATCACCAGAACCAAATACCCCATAACTTACAAGGTGTACGAAGGTGGAGCCATCAAAAAACTGTAAACGATTATTATTGGTATCAGCGACTATAATTTGAGTATCCAGGGCCTGTAGTCCGGATGGTGCATTGAACTGCCCATCGGCACTACCAAGGCTTCCAAATTGCGAAAGGTAGGTACCCGAAGAATTAAATATTTGGATCCTATTATTGCCAGTATCCGATACCATAATATTCCCACTTGTGGGCTGCACCGAGACATCTAACGGCGCATTGAACTGGCCATTGGCACTACCTAGGCTCCCAAATTGCGAAAGATAGTTACCGGAAGAATTAAATATTTGAATCCTATTGTTGGCTGTATCAGCTATATAGATATTCCCATTGGAATCTATGTTGGCACCTCCTGGGGAGGATAGCTGCCCGTCGCCGCTTCCAGATGAGCCGAACTGTGACTGGTAATTGCCAGTTTCAAAAGAATCTATAGCATAGTCACCATAGCTGGTCGTGAGGCCATATACAAAACCTCTAAACTTGGCTGGACTGGCCGAGGGGCTGATGGTGCCATTAAGTTGGGCCGAATTACCTCCTATGCTACTCGCTGGGTCAGTGCTAATAATTAAGCACTCATCAGTCGTAAAGCTTTGATCCCCACCGTAAAATGTCCCATCAAAATTGGTACCATAAACTCTAAAATGGTACTCCGTAGAACAGTTCAGTGGCCCAGGCAGGCTAAAGCTACTAGCCGTGATGGCGGATGATGTACTAAAAATTTGAACCCTGTCATTGCCCGAGTCTGCAATATATAGCATTCCGCTGTTGCCAACTACAATGCCGCCAGGGTCATTAAATTCACCATCGTTAGTCCCATTCGCGCCAAAGGTAGTATTGTAAATGCCATCGATTGAGAACTTTTGGACTCGATCGTTAGAGTCTGAGACATAAACAGAGTTTGGGAGTTCGAAGGCTATTTCTTTGGGAGAGTTAAGCTGGCTAGGGTTGTTGCCAAATACCCCCCATGTAGATACAAATAGCAGGGTTACGGGATCAAATACCTGAACTCTATTGTTGCCACTGTCAGCTATAAATAGGCTGCTCCCGCTCGAAGTAATGCCAAGGGGAGTATTGAATTGACCATTATTAAAACCGAGTGAGCCAAATTTACCCTGGAACGCCAGACTGCCAGAAGTATCAAAGGCCTGAACTCGATTATTGCCAGTGTCGGTTACAAAGACATTGCCAGATGAATTGTCATAGGCTATTGATCTTGGGCTGTCGAACTGGCCATCTGCTGATCCAAATATACCAACCTTTGCTACATAAGACCCTAAGGAATCGAACTCTTGGATTCGGTTATTACCACTATCTACCACATAGATATTTCCTGCAGAATCCAGGGCAACCCCAGTAGGTGAGTTAAGTAGTCCGTCGGCTGAGCCGAAGCTTCCGAAGCTGCTGAGATAGGCCCCAGCACTATTAAATACCTGGATCCTATTATTCCCGTTATCTGCCACATAGATGTTTCCAGCAGCATCTGTCGCCGAACCAGAAGGGTTGTCAAATTGTCCGGGGGCTGAGCCATTTATGCCAAACTTTGCTGAGAATATAATATCTGCAACTACATTAATAGTGGTGCCATAGCTGGTATCTGTACCAATCTCAAATCCTCGGTTGGTGATTGGGTTGGAGCTGGAGTTTATGGCACCGTTTAGTACGCCATAGCTGCTAGTTACGCCAGTCGGGGGCGTCGTTGTAAGCGACATACTCGGGCAGCTGCTGTCTAGCCCGCTATCTGCAATAGACCAGCTGTAGCTAGATACGATGCTGGCTCTAGCGGTAGCTGCGCAGTATTTGCTAAAGCCAGCATCTAGCGGTACGCTGAGCTGCAAGATTTGGGCACTCCAGGATGTAAGAATCGAGTCGTAATTAACGACACTTAGTAGATCACCCCCAAACATTCCACTCATATCTGTAACATTGGCCACATTCCAGCCGCCTAGAGGCTGATTAAAATTAACGGCTCCATTAAACATTCCATTCATATTTGTAACATTGGCTACATTCCAGCTGCCTAGGGGCTGATTAAAAATACTGGCATTAGTAAACATATCGCTCATATCCGTAATATTTGCCACATTCCAGCTTGCAAGTGGTTGGTTTAAGCTAGTAGCATCTCGGAACATGTTTGAGGTGGAGCTGACTGCAGATAGGTCGGGGGAGTCTGCAGCATTGATCTGGAGGTTACTGGCACCCTGAAACGCATTTGACATAGAGCCCCAAGCTATTGTTCCCCATTGGTCGACGGATAGTAGTTTTTGCGCATCGCCACCACCATTAAAAAATATTGCTGGGAAATTGCCTTTTATGCGAATAGTGTAGCTGCCCGGGGCCCCAAAAGTGTGAGATACATTGCCCACCTGGCCAAACTGGTCAAAAACCCCATCATTATCCCAATCAATATCATAGTTGTAGCCACCACCAACAGTCGGTATCTCAATTGTGTCTGGCCCTGAAGTTCCAGGGTTATCTGTTTTCCAGGATATGACAAAATGATCGCTAGGTGCAGCTTGAGCCAGCTTAGTATAAAACAAGCCATCTGCCAAAAGGGCTATAAAGACTAAAAACAGAGCAATTATTGCTAATGGTCTGGTGAGGCTATCTGAATGTTTTTTGATTTTGGTGAGCATTTTTATTTTTTACTAATTAGTTAATATATTATCATCAAGAGGCTATCAAGCACAAGTGTTTATAGGGGATATTAATAAAGAGTAGGTAAGTGGATACAAATAATATTAATCATTATTAAACTCAGACCAATATTAACGAAATATTTTTACATAAAAAAACAGGCTAGCATGGGCCCTGGGCGCTTGCTAACCTGTTCGGAAGTCTTTGTTTTTGTTTTTGAGTAATTTATGTGTGCAGCACTGATACTATAATAACGCTTGCGCTTGGGTGCTGTCAACAGCTTTTTTAGACTTTTTTTATTTTTATTGTAGAAAAAGTACTACTGCGCGTATTCGCCATTACGAGCTGCACTATTTTGCGCTAGCAATTGAGAGAATTTAGCCTGAGCCTTTTTAGTATTTTCAGACTTGCCTCTCCAGATCCTGATGACTGGGTCTTGGACCGCCCTAGAGTAGCTATAGGAGATAGGCCAAGGTTGCTCGCCAGAAAGTCCAATAGCGTTAAGGTTCTTGGTGGCTTGCTCGGGTTCTTGGCCTCCAGATAAGAATACTATCCCAGCAACGGCTTGCGGGACCACCGTGTTGAGAACTTTTAAGGTATAGGCAGCAACTTCTTCTGGACGGCTGACTTTACTTTCACTACCAGCCAGCACCATGCTAGTTTTGAGTATCAAACCAGATAGATCCACCCTAAAAGACTCTAGTTGCTCAAACAGTATCCTAAGGACTGTCTCGAGAGTTTTGGCAGAATCTGCTATGGAATGCTTACCTGCATACATCACTTCAGGCTCCACGATAGGCACCATCCCGGCCGCCTGAACAATTGATGCATATCTAGCCATTATCGTCATATTGGCCCTAATCGCGGGCAGGGTAGGGAGTTTGCTATCAATCGTAAACGCGCTACGCCACTTAGTGAATCTGGCACCCATGGCGTAATATTCTGCAAGCCGAGCAGCTAACCCATCTAGACCCTCGGTGATAGTTTCGGGTTCAAAATTATTCATCAAAACGAGTCCCGTGTCCACCTTTATACCTGGAATAACGCCGTTATCAGCAAGTAGCTGGGTTATCTTGACCCCATTATCCGTAGACTGCCTTATGGTCTCGTCGTAGAGTATTACACCAGAAATGTAGTGCCCAACATTGGGCGACATGCACAATAATTCGCGCCACTGGCGCCTAGACTCATCTGTGCAGTCAATCTTAACGCTATCGAAACGCTTACAGCAAGAACTAGTGCTTTCATCGGCTGCCAGAAGGCCCTTAGGGCTGGCCATTAGCTGTGAGGTTATAAGTTGTAACGATTGCTTCATAGTTAAAGCATAAGACTATTAGCCTTTTCATGCAATAGTAAAAGGCAAAAAACACTACATAAGTTCAATGCTTAAGCACCTTTAGTATGTACTATATCATCAGCTCAACAGATCGTAAAAAAATTATTGAACAAATATATTATTGCTTAGGGCCGTCTAGTTTTGCATCTCGGAGCATAGACTGACGCTTTTTAGTCTCGCGTTTGTCATAGAGCTTTTTGCCTCTAGCCATGGCAATTTCAAGCTTAATTCGGCCCCTAACTATACCAATTGCAGTGGGAACGACGCTTAGGTGCTGTGAGCGAGCATCTTCAATGATTTTTTCGATTTCCTTCTTATGGAGAAGCAGCTTACGATCAACCAAAGGATTATAGTTCTCGTCATTGCCAGCCTGCTTGTAAGGGCTTACATGGGCGTTCACCAGGTAAGCTTCACCTGATTTAAAGCTTATATAGCTGCCCTTTAGGTCGATATGGCCAGCCTTAATGCTTTTTACTTCAGCCCCCGACAACACTAAGCCAGCCTCAAATCTTTCTTTAAGTTCGTAGTCGTGGCGAGCCCGACGATTGGTTGCTAATACCTTCATAGCTAGATTATAGCTCAAAGAGCGGCCATAGGATATAATAGCTAGCATTATGAACAATCCACAAGATAAGTTTACTGAAGCGCTGATTGTAGCTATGGGGGCTAGCTATAAGTCCTATGGTAAGTCGGATGTAGAACTCAGCGTTAGCCGTTGTAGTCCAAAGTTTGGCGATTTTAGTACCAATGTAGCCTTCAGACTGGCAAAAGACGAAGGGATTAGCCCAGAAGTGGCTGCAGCACCTATCGTAGCCGCCCTCTCAAACTGTAAAGATATTGTTAGCGCCGAGTATCTGCCGCCGGGCTTTATAAATGCCACATTAAAGCAGGAAATATGGGTAGATTACCTTGCAAGTATAGGTAAAGACTTTGGCTTTTCCAAGAAGGGCCATGGTTCAAAAATTCAGCTGGAATTTATCTCCGCTAACCCTACAGGGCCTCTAGTACTTACAAATGCCTGGCAAGGTTACTACGGCGATATACTTTCTAATATATTCTCATCTCAGGGCTACTTGGTCTCAAGAGAATATTATCTAAATGACGGTGGTAACCAGATAGTTTCACTAGGCAGAGCAGTGCAACAGTCATTAGGCAAGAAGTTCTCCGAAGAGATCGCTAGTGAGCTATACCGAGGTGAGTATATCAGTATTATTGCTGATATTATTACAACAGAAATAGGTAGCCCTGATCTAGTAACGACTGCGGAGCCCAGCCAAATAGGCCTAAAAGCAGCCAAACTAATCCTAGAACAGTATATTAAGCCTGATTTGGCTCGATTAGGGGTTAAATTCGATTCTATCTATTCTGAGGGCAGGCCAGACATACAAAAAACACTTAACCGACTTGAAGACGCAGGCCTAAGCAAACACAAGGATGGAGCATTATGGCTTGATGGCTCCAAGGTTGGCCTTAAGCAGGATGAAGTACTGGTTAGGTCATACGACGACGGCCATAGCTATTTCCTAAAAGACATCGCCTACCAACTTGAAAGGCTAGAGGAAAGAGGGTTCAATGAGACCATAACAATAGTCGGCCCCGATCACCACGGCCAATCAATTAGGCTACTTAATACCCTTAAAGCTCTTGGCCATAGCGGTTTTAGTGAGCTATCGACCCAGACAATCAGACTTATTAGGGCCGGTAAAGAATTTAAGATGAGTAAAAGAAAAGGCAATTATGTTTTATTGGATGACTTTCTCGATACAGTTCCGACAGAGGCCGCTAGATTCTATTTTGCTATGCGAGACACTAATACTCACATGGATTTTGATATTGATCTCATAAGCCAACATAGCTCCAAAAACCCTGTGTATTATTCGCTTTACGCATACGCTAGAGCCTGCTCTATTGAAGAAAAAGCCCAAAAAGAGGGTGTTGAGGTTGCTACATCACTAAAAGGTTACTCGCTAACTGACTGCGAGAAGCATATAGCAGTTGAGCTTTCTAAGTTGCCAGAAATACTACTGGAAATAACTAGCTCCCACAAAGTCCATCAGCTTCTGCATCACACCGTAGAAATAGCCAAATCATTCCATGAGTACTATGAGCAGGATAGAGTACTGAGCTCTACTAAGGCTGCTCAAAAACTATTCATAATAGCTAGATTCAAACGAGCTTATGAATCTATATTCTCTATCCTTGGGGTAGACCTACTGGAAAAGATGTAGTAAAAAAAACTACTATTTTTCTATCTTATAAGTCAATATTTTGTTATCAGTATTTATAAATAATTGGGAGCTATTGGGGCCCATAGTAAACGAATTGATTGGTAGATTACCTGAAAGTGCGTAGGATCTGACAAAACTTGCCGAATCTGAGTCGGCTGATAGCAGTGCTATCTTGTCTCTTGATGAACCTAGTACTAAGAAATAGCCGGCCTCTTGATTGTAATAGATACTGTTAAGTTCCCCGAAGCCTTCCGGTAGATTGTTAATCTTAAAATCACGCTCCGAGCCTTGTTCAAAGAGCCTTATGCGGTCTCCTTGCGTGATAAAAATGTTGCCATTAACGATAAAAGAGCTGGCATTATTCAGGCTGCCAGATGGTAGATTCTTTAGCAAGCTTGTTTTGGCGGCCAGCTTAGTCCCAGATTTGGTGTATCTGATAACTTGGTTCTCTTCGGGGCTAAGTAGGTATAAGTTGCCAAGGTAGCTGGCGACATCAACTGAATTTGGCAGAGAGTCAGACTTAAGCTGCTGCAGGCCGTCAGCAAAAGCGTATTGCCATAGGCTAGATTTACCGAGCATTATAATGCCGACTCCACCCATGCTGTCCGCGGCAGAAGACCCAATAAGATCCCGTTCGCTGGCCCGTACAGCAGGGTCGCCTAAAAGCGGGTTTATTTCTACCACAGAGCCCACTGATGGGTCTATCCCAGTTAGAGCCGATGAAGCCCAAGTTATGGAGGATAGCTGCCGCTGGGGGATTGGGAAGCCGTTATCTGTGGGAATCCTGGTAATGCTATCTATTTTGTCGATCAAACTCTCTAACCTTAGAGCTACCAAGCTAAAGCTCGGCTGGTTTTTATCGACCGAGGCTCGAGAATCTATTTTCGACCTGTCGGTGTCGCTAATGGAATCAAGCAACTCCTTAGCCTTATTGGAAGTACTTTTTGCAGAACCTCGATTGTTCTTAGCTAATTCAGCCTCAGCTGACGAGATAACTACTATAGCGTCCTCAAGTACCTTGCCAGATGAGTCGGCTGTTTTGAGCATGGACGAAGCCCCCAGACCAAGAAGGCAGAGAGTTATTATAGTAATAGATACAACGATAAATGCTTGTTTCGGGTTTGGATTTATGTATTTAGTCCATATAGCTGTCCAGCCTTTTTTGACCTTACCCGAAATAGCAGGTACTACTTGATGTCTTGTCGAAGCTGCCGTTTTATTGATAGACTTCTTGGCATAGTTTCTGCCAGACTTGAGGCCATTAGCTAATCCAAAAAAGGCCGAACTAAGCTTGTCTTTTGAGATCGTTGCTACATTTGGCGGCGTAAGCTCTTCTTTTGGGTCTGTTCCGTTAACCCTGATTAGTATGAAGCTGTAGCAAATATCTTCAGCTAAATCTAACGCCTGCAGGATCGATTCCTTAGAGTTGTTGATTTTTTGCTGCGACGAAAAAGAAGCAAGCTGTTTTTTATCCAGGCTTTTAGATATTGCACTACTGGCCATCAGCAGGGTGTCGCCAGACCTTATTGAGCCCTCTCCAACCTGGCCGAACAGCCTCTCTGGTATTTTAAGCCCTAAGCTGGTCGCAACTGACTTTCTAAAGAGTAGCATGAGCATTTTACCGGCATTAGCGAATAGCACGCGGCCGTTATGAGTAGCGATAATGCCAATATTGTATTCCCCCTTAGACTCGGTAATTAGCTCGTTAAGAGCTCGTAGGCACATTCTAAAGCGCCTTTCGAAGCTGGTTTGAATACCGCTCTCGTAAAATGCCTTACCTAATCCCTGAACGATGCTTTCGAGGTTAACTCGCTTGTCATTGGGGTTGTATTCGAATGAAAGATAAAGACTCCCAAAGCTAGATGCCATTTCCTCGCTTGGCTCAAATCCAATCACAAAAGACTCTCCAATAGATCTGTTCATCTTCTTTGGTAGGTAATTGTACTGTATGTGCTGACTGGAGATTTCGGTGGGCTTAATGATGGCTCTCTTTTTATGATAATATTGTACCATTTTGCAGGGCTTAAGGTATGATAAAGGCACATAATGAAAAGCAACGAGCAACTACCAATTAAATTTACGCCCGAACAGCTTCAGGCAATTAACCATGAAAAGGGGCCAATACTTGTTGTGGCAGGTGCAGGGACAGGCAAGACGGCCGTCATCACGCAAAGGATTGCCAGGCTAATATTGTCAGGAAATGCCAAAGCGGAGGAGGTGCTGGCACTGACTTTTACCGAGAAGGCTTCTAGCGAAATGCAGCAAAGAGTCGATGAGCTTCTACCTTATGGCTATATCGATACTCAAATAATGACTTTTCACGCCCTTGCCGAAAGAATTATGCGAGAATTCGCATTAGACGCCGGGGTCAGCCCAGAATTTCAGGTGCTCAGTGATTTCCAGCAGACCATAATCTTTCAAGAGGTTTTATCCAGCGTGGAGTATAGCTACTTTAGCCCTCAATACCATCCGTTTGCGTTCATAAAGGCTATCAAGAGTTCTATTTCGAGATTAAAAGATGAAGGTATTAGCGCTAAAAGTTTTAAATTAATGATTGAAAAATTGACCGACGACGGCGAGCTAAATAAGGGCGAAGCCCTAGCTGATCTAGCTGAAATATATAGTAAATATAGTATGCTTTGCGAGGTCAAGAACAGCTTAGATTTCGGTGATTTATTGATAAAACTACAACATTTATTAGATTCTAAGCCTGAGATTAAAAATGAACTAGCCAAGAGGTATAAATACATTCTGGTAGATGAATTTCAAGATACAAACATCATTCAGATGGAGATAATAAGTAGTATATTGTCGACTCATAATAATATCATGGCCGTAGGGGACGACGACCAGGCGATTTATAGCTTCAGAGGGGCAACAGTCAAAAATATCCTCAATTTCAGAACTAAGTATCCAGATAGTGAGCTAGTGGTCCTTAAGGACAACTTCAGAAGTGGGCAAAACATCCTCGATTCAGGCTATAGGCTAATTCAAAATAACAATCCTCGTAGGCTAGAAGTGACAGAGAATATTAATAAGCAGCTCAGAGGCCATAATCATCCTGATGCAACCGTTAGAGTGCATCAGTATAGCAATAAGATGCTAGAAGTAGAGGGTGTTGTAAATAATATCGAGAATCTCATAAAGACCTCCTCCGAACAAAATAATATTGCGATATTATTAAGAACAAATACTCAGCTTAAAGCTTACATATTGGGGCTTCAAAAGAAAAATATCCCTTATTATGTCCATCAAGATGTAGAGCTTTTTGATCAGCAAAAAGTTAAAATATTGGTCGCTCTAACCAACACCATCTGCGACCCTAACGATAGTTCTTCTCTGTTCCAGTTATTGATAAGTGGGTTCTTTAAGGCTCCAAATAAGCACGAAATTATTGATTTAGCTGCAGTTGCCAGAAGACAAAATAAGACCCTTCTAGAGGTGCTGACTGAATCAGAAGATACACCCTGGGCTATTAGTGTTATTGATAAAATAACACAATGGCGGGAGCTTTTGTCTGAATATAGTGCCGGCGAGGTACTTTTTATTGCCGTAAAATCAGACGGCTTCCTTAGAGATTTAATAAAAGACGCCGAAGAATCGGTAGATTCGGCATTAGGCATCCAATATATGACAGATTTTTTTAAGCTAATTAAGCAATTCGAGCTAGCATCAGCCAATCCGAGTTTGGTGGAATTGTGCAGCTACCTAGAAGAGATAAAGTCTTCTTCGGCAGATGTTATGAGTGATATCTCGCCTCTCGATACTCAAGGAGTTCAGGTCATGACTATACATAAAGCAAAGGGACTGGAGTTTGATCATGTGTTTATGCCAGAGCTCGTCGAGCAATCATTCCCGACATATCGCAAGCCAGAAGCAGTTAAGTTCCCCGATTCTATACTCCCTAAGGCAGACGGGGATCATTATGATGAAGAGCGCAGGCTGTTCTATGTAGGCCTAACAAGGGCAAGGATGGGGGTTGAGATGAGTTTTGCAACTGATGGCGGCGGTAAGCGCCCCAGGAAGCCTTCACGATTCATAGCAGAGTCCCATGGCCCAAACTGGCAACTTGGGCTAATTAAGGTTGGGGCTCAGATAGAAATGGCCGAATTGATTAACTCATTTGAGCCAATAAATAAGGTCGTTAACAAAGATTCCATGTTAGGCCGCTTTTACAAGGGCGATTGGCTGTATTTAACGACTAACCAAGTGCATGACTACCTAAGGTCCCCAAAGGAGTTTTGGTTGTTTCATGTACTGCAACTACCCAAGGGGCCATTTCATACGCTGGTATATGGGTCCAGCGTGCATGCCGCACTCGAGCATTATTATAAATTTAGGCTAAAATCTCGTAAAATATCGATTGCAGATGTGCTTGATGTATATCGTCTGGCCTGGAAGAGCGAGGGTTTTGTGTCGGCTGATCACGAGGCAACACTCTATGAGACTGGCCGGACTGCCATTACTAATTACATTGAACATCATAAGAGTGATAAACTCATGCCAATAGCTATAGAGCAGCCATTTGAACTACAGCTGACAGACATCAAGACGGTAATATCTGGCCGCTACGATATTGTCTTAAATACTCCATCGGGCCTAGAGATCAGAGATTTTAAAACATCAAGGGTCAAGGATCAGAAATCTGCGGATAAAAAGCTAAAAGACAGCGTGCAGCTGGGAATATACGCCCTATCGTGGGAAAAATTACAACAAAAGCCTGTATCTTCAGTCAGTTTGGAGTTTGTGGAAGATCTGGTCGTAGCAAAGACTGATAAAATTGATCACGAAAAGACCATTGGGCTGATTACCCAGGCTGTTAATGGCATAAAAAATATGCATTTTGAAGATAAAGGTCAGAGTTCAATTGATTTTAACAAACTGTTACTATGATCTTAGATAGCCCTAGAGATCAACAATGGCTAGAGAGCTTACTAGATAATATATGGGCTAATTACTTTAGCGATGTCCAGAGAATCAATAATGTGCATATCAAGTATGGCAGGATAGCTAGACGAAGACTCGGATCGATAGGGTTAGATAGGCAAGACCCAAAAACATCAGTAATAATAGTTAATCGTATATTTATGGATCTAGATGTACCAGAATATGTAATTATAGCCACTATTGTCCACGAGCTGACTCATTATGCTCACGGATTTAACTCCCCACACGAACAAAAGCACCTGCATCCACATAGCGGAGGAATTATTCGCAAGGAATTTGCAGAAAGGGGCCTAGAAGAGATGTATTTAATGCAAAAGAAATGGCTTAAGGCTAATTGGGCGGAAATACTCACAAGATACTTCGAGCCTAGGCCAGTTCGCGCTAAAAGAACTAAGAGATTAGCCTGGTGGTTAACTAGAATATAGCTTAAAAAAGAGTAGAATAGTAGCCATGAGCAAAAAAACATCCAGAAAAGTGGTAAGAAGATCCGGTAGGGTCAACATAGCCAAGACTCGCACCGGACTAGCAAAGAGGCCTAGCAAGCAGATATTGATCTCTACTTTGCAGGGCCTAATTAGAACCAAAACCCGAAAATATATAGCTTATTCACTTTTATGTCTCGCTCTTATGCAACTAATTCGCTTCTTTGTATATAAATTTATATATGTTGGCACCGAAACCCCTAGTGATAACGCTTTTTTGATTATTATATATGCGCAAACCGGGCTGATGTTTGGTAGTATTGGGTTTTTGGCAGCAGCAGCAGTGTCCTACCTTCGCGGTATCAAAAAATAAGATCCTTACATACCACCCATGCTATAGCATTGATTCTATGCATCGTTAGGCTTGTCTACTCGATCAGCAGAGCATTATTTACCAGGGATATAAGATCAGTAAATAGACATAATTAATGAACTACTTAGTTGAACACACCAATATTTCTTATAGCCTTTTCGTATTGTGTTCGTAAAAGTTCCTATGCTATAATATTATTAAAGGAGGACAACATGACCACACTACTGATAATTATGTTTATTGTGCTTTTGCTCGCTATCGGAGCTGTTATATACTTACTTATTACAAAAAATAATGGCATAAGCTCCGACACCGTTGGCATGCTCAAGCAAGATATACAGGGTATTTCGCAGCTGATCAACCAATCCCAATCACACCTTAACGACAGGATAGACAAGAATAATTCAGCTATGCAGCAGAGTGTGCAAAAGCAGATGACTGAATCTCACAAGATTATCGCTGATGTAACCGAGAGGCTCACTAAGCTTGATGAAACCAACAAGCGCGTCGTAGATGTAGCCGATGAACTAAAGACGCTGCAAAATGTCCTGCAAAACCCTAAGCAAAGGGGGGTACTCGGCGAGTATTATTTGCAAACTGTCCTAGATAATGTACTGCCTGCTGGGCGCTATAAGCTGCAGTACAAATTCAAAGATGGTGATATCGTGGATGCGGTAATATTCCTTGAAAAAGATAAGATGTTGCCCATAGATTCAAAATTCAGCCTAGAAAACTATAATCGCTTGATAGAGGAGAAGAACAAAGAGCGTAAGGAGCTTCTGATAAAGCGGTTTAAGCATGATCTTAAAGCTAGAATAGATGAAACAAGTAAATACATTAGGCCATCCGAGAACACAATGGATTTCGCTTTTATGTTCATTCCTTCGGAGGCAATCTACAACGATCTGCTAATAAATAAGATTGGTAGTGCTGATACCGCTGCCAGAGACCTCATCGAGTATGCTTTTCAGGACAAAAAAGTTATCATCGTGAGCCCAACAACCTTTATGGCGTATCTTCAGACCGTCCTCCAGGGGCTCAGGAGCTTACAGATAGAGGATCAGGCTAAAGAAATACAAAAGCGGGTTGGGATGCTCGGAAGACATATCAAGAGCTATGAGCAGTTCATGCACAAAATAGGCAATTCACTTGGGACAACAGTCAACCATTACAATAACGCTCACAAGGAACTAAAGAAGGTAGACAAGGATGTAGTGAATATTGCGGGCACCCAGGATGTAGTTGAGCCAGCCATGCTAGACAAGCCAAATATCGATGATTAGACCGTAGTGTTGTATAATGCAATTATGAAGACAGTACTATCAGGGCTTAAACCAACCGGGGAAATGACAATTGGCAACTATATTGGCGCCATGAAACATTGGCCAAAAGATCAAGAAGTCAACAGAAGTATATTTTTTATCCCTAATTTACATGCCTTAACGGTTAGGCAGGACCCCGCCCAGCTAAAAGTTAGAACTCTGGACTTGGTTGCTTGGCTACTGGCTGTTGGTGTAGATCCAAAGCATTCAATTATCCTAGTCCAATCTATGGTGTCAGCTCACGCTGAGCTCTTCTGGATACTAGAAAACTTCGTGACAATGGGGGAGCTAGGCCGTATGACTGAGTATAAGGACAAATCAACCAAGCTAGGACCCGAGGGGCAGCTGGCCGGGCTACTAAATTATCCAGTGCTCATGGCAGCAGATATATTGCTATACAGTACGGATGAAGTCCCCGTAGGGGAAGACCAAACCCAGCATATCGAGCTAACTAGGCATATAGCCAGTAGATTTAATAATATTTATGGAGATACATTTGTTGTGCCAAAGGCCATAGTACAGAGCTCCGGCAATAGGATTAAAGGCCTTGATGACCCACGCTATAAAATGAGTAAGAGTGAGCACCCAGATAGCACTATAGCCTTATCAGAGGACCCAAAATCAGTAATAAAGAAGTTTATGAGGGCAGTTACAGACTCAGACGATAAAATAAAGTACGATCCTAAGAGCAAGCCAGGAATTTCTAATCTGATAGATATCTATGTAGGATTCACAGATGCAAATATAGCTGATGTAGAGAAGCGTTATGCGTCTAAAGGCTATGGAGAGTTCAAAAAAGATCTAGGGGAGCTTGTCCGTGATAATTTAGTTGACCTCCAGTCTAAATTCAGAAAGTATAGATCTGATGAAGCCGGCTTGATGGCTATAGTGGGTGCCGGAAACACAAAAGCTTCTAAAATAGCCAATAAAAAACTAGATGAAGTTAAAAGTAAAATAGGCTTGTTGTAATAATTATAACATCTTTCAACAGAGTAGAAAGACAGGAACTTAGATATTATCGTTGACATAAGCATAAGCAGCATGCTATACTAGAGTTATTCTAGTTCATTAAAAACAAAAAAGTTAAATATGCCACACAACATAACCAAACCACCATAGCTTGTGAGCCAGTTCTCGTTTTTAGAGCCACAAGCATTACACGGTAAGGAAATTCTGGATACAAAGGGCAACCCCCTTGTTTTTTGTACCAGAACTTCCTTACTGTCACAGGGTTAGTCTACCGTCAGATATTAAGGTAAAAAAGGAGGTAGGCCAGTAACCGAAGGAACCCAGTCAGGACTTTGCACTTACAAGCTAAGAATAAAGTCCTGATTGGGCACCGTAGTGATGGTTGGGGAGCCACAATCGTAAATTCGTACCAAGTAACCAATAAAAAAGACACGATTGTAACTTTTCAGCGCCTTTAGCCTCCGGCTAAGGACGCACCTCGGGCCGATACATGCCAATTTTGTTTCTAAACTCTAAGGGCATTTGAATCGGCCCGTAACCATTTGATTTATTCGCCATACATGCCGCCACCCACTCAGGGAGGTGGTTTTTTATATATAAGCAAATAGGAGTAAGGTTTTTTGCAGATACTAAAGCTAAGCATGCATTATTGATAGTTAAATAGGTTAGTGGACTCTTAAGAACTTAAGTAGCAGTATATTACTGCCTTTTAATGTAGCAAATACAACATAAGCCCAAAAGTAGAGTATTTAGGGCCGGTGAGTGCGGGGTTTGCGTTATAAAGCATCCAGCGCAACGGCATAAGAGTTTTAAGTGAATAAATATCCCTACTGTGGATAACTTTTATACGGCCAACATTCTATAATTATTTTGTTCGAAGAATTGGTATAAAATAGTTGTTCGATTCAGAGTTCAAGAGGGCCCTCTTGAAAAATGTATTCACATATTTTTATTTTGTGTTCTATTTTGGATAATATATTTATACCCTGTACGATAAAAACCAGCTATGAGATAATGTTATCTATCTAATTAAGTATTTATGAATTCAAAAACACAGTCTACTATATTAAGGTCATTACTAGTTTTGTTACTCATCACAACTTCTGTAATATTTGTGATTTCTTTAGTTAAAACTAACCCCACCAGTCTTGGGCCAGGTGGTGTCACCTTTTGGTTCATAAATGTACTCTTGCTGGTTTCCTCTGCGGTATCAATCTCCTCTTATGCAATAGCATCCAGGAGGGCTAAGTATTCTGGCAATATTCTAAAGAGCCTTTATTCTAGTATTCGGACAGGGTTTTTGGTGGGTTTTTCAGTGACAATTCTGTTGGCGCTTTCTAGCTTGCGTAGTCTTTCTTGGAGAGATATAATCTTATTTTTACTAACCATAGCACTAGTCGAGATATACTTTAGAACTAGAAGGACAAATACCTAATGCTTGATAGTAGTGAAATATTAAAAGCCCTTGATTCCGACTGTAAAGCTATTACGACTCTTGCGAGTCTACAGCTCTTAAGATCACAATATCTAGGCAAAGGCAGTGCGTTGTCTGCCGGGATGTCTTCACTGCCTGGCCTAAACCCTAAAGCCAGAGCCAGTGCTGGCGCCGAGCTAAACTCCCTTAAAAAAAGTATTGAACAGGTACTTGATAAAATGGAAAAGGAGATGAAGTCTACTAGCATCTATGACCCAATTGACATATCGCGCCCAGGCTTAGCCTTGTCCGATTCCGTAAGTATTGGCCACCTGCATCCATCATCTCTTGTACTCGCAGAGACATATCAAATATTTTCTGATATGGGGTTTGCGATAGTAGATAGCCAAGAGATAGAAACTGACTGGTTTAATTTCGAGGCCCTCAATATGCCACAAGAACATCCTGCCAGGGAGATGCAAGATACATTCTATATATTAAACAGCGATCGCAAGTTACTCCCAAGAACCCATACTTCTGGTATGCAGGTTAGGTTCATGAACGATAATAAGCCACCTTTCAAGATAATCGTTCCTGGGAAGGTCTTTAGGAACGAGAATGAGGATTCGACGCATTCGTGGCTCTTTAACCAGATAGAGGGTCTAGTAGTAGGTAAGGATGTAAGTATGGCTGACTTAAAAGGTACGCTGCTACAGATAGTTAAACGCCAGTTGGGCCCTGAAACAGAAATCAGATTTAGGGCAAGTTACTTTCCTTACACTGAGCCGTCAGTCGAGGTAGATGCTAAATATCGAGGCAAGTGGCTAGAGCTCGGCGGTGCTGGGATGGTGCACCCAAATATCCTTCGCAACGGTGGTATTGATCCCGAGGTGTATAGCGGGTTCGCATTTGGCTGGGGAGTTGAAAGGATTGCAGCGATCAAATATGGGATCTCTGACCTGCGACAGTTATGGCGGCCACGACTAGAATATTTGGAGCAGTTCTGATGAAAGTAAGCGTTGATTTAATAAATTCATACTTAGGTAAACCACTTAAGACTCAAGACATGGTTAGTATACTAGACCGTACGGAGGTTGAAGTAGATGAGATATTGTATGCCGATTCGCTGGATAACAAAATTATAACTGCTCGTGTAGTCAGCTATAGTAAACATCCCAATGCGGACAGGCTGAGCCTGGTGTCTGTGGATATTGGTAGCGGAATAGTAGAAATCGTCTGTGGGGCAAATAACCTAGAAATTGGCATGATAGTCGCACTGGCTCAGGTCGGTACAACATTGCCATCAGGAGATGTGATAGAACGAACTGCGATAAGAGGCCAAGCTTCAAGTGGGATGCTTTGCTCGGAGCTAGAACTTGAACGAGGAAATGACCATAGCGGAATAATATCGCTCGACCCTAGCCTACCGCTTGGCAAGTCATTGTGCGACATAGACAAATTAGGTGATATCCTGGACATAAAGACACCTTCTAACCGATGGGACTATATGTCATATATCGGCCTGGCAAGGGAAATATCGGCCGTTGATGAAAATAACGAACTAAAGGAGCCTTATTTTGATGATATTGTGTGCCAAGACATTAAATCCTTAAAAGTCAAAACAAAAGTAGAGTGCAAAGCGATGTATCTTGCAAGGGTAGCCGTGAAAGCAAATACCGAGAGTCCTAAATGGCTTGTGGATAACTTGGTGTCTTCTGGTATCAAAAGTATCAACCCAGCTGTCGATATCACAAATTTTGTGATGCTAGAGTATGGTCAGCCATCACATGCTTACGATGCCAACAAGATTGTAGGGTCAATTGAAATCAGATCAGCCAAAAGTAAAGAGGCACTCACCACTCTTGATGGAAAAGAATTTATATTATCCAAGAACGATATTGTAATCGCCGATGAAATGGGGGTAATTGGCCTTGCTGGTGTAGTGGGCGCCAAAAGAGCAGAAACCACGGATGCTTCCAAGGAGCTTTTAATTGAGGTCGCCAGCTTAGACAAAACTGCAGTTAGGAGGAGCGCGCTTAATCATAAAATTCGGACAGAAGCTTCCTCTAGGTTTGAAAAAGGTCTTCCACTCCCCCTCCCCCGCTTAGCTCTTTCTAGGATAGTTCAGCTTCTGAAGGATATTTGTGGGGCCGAAGTAATTGGAGATATCTCCGAGCAGATTATGTCAGAGTCCACTGTCACTCATCTGGGCATGAGGCTTAGGAAGGCGGAAATCTTTTTGGGCTATAAGCTAGATGGAAAGCAGGTAGAGAATATTCTTACCAAAAGGGGGTTTGCTACCCGTCACTTTTCTTTTGCGAAACAGATTAGTAAGTACTCTCAGAGCGAGAATCTCATAGAAACTAGTATTATAAAAATTGCTAAATCAATTTACCGAGATGCTGGTTTCATACTAGGAGAAGTATCAGAGAATATTTTGGCCGAAGGCATGGAGGTACCATCAGTAGGGCTAAAGGTAGGAGATTTGCTTTTCTCGAAGGATAATTCTGATCCTAAAAAGAGCAGTCTCGGGATTTATTTGGGTAGGGGTAAAGTTCTGTGCCAAGCTGACGGCAAGCCTGAGATTTCAATAGTGCCGGTATCTAGCATTACTAAGTCCCTAAACTATCTCGGTGCTCGTAGGTACATGGACAATTTTAATCATATTATTAGCATACAGGTGCCCTGGTGGCGTGATGATATCATTGGCGAAGTAGACATTTTCGAGGAAATAGCCAAATCCGTGGGTTACTCAGCAATGCCTGAAAGCCTTCCAAATATACCGCCCACTGACAGCTCCAGTCACCAAATTTTACCTGAATTAATGAGCTTAAGAATAAAATTGGCTGCCTATGGTCTCAATGAGGTAATGACTTACTCCTTTGTTTCAAAAATGGATATTAAAAATACCAATTCTAATAGCGATGAGTTCTTGCAAATTGAAAACCCACTAAGCAGCGAGCAAGATTATCTGAGGACAGGTCTATTGGCAAGCCATCTCCGAGCAGTTGCTAAGAACTCAGCTTATAAAACTGGCGGAATATTCGAGATTAGCCGAGTCTATACAAAACATAGTAATGGGTTTGATGAAAAGTGGGTGCTGGCTGTTTGTATTTGGGGGGAATCCACCACCCTTAGAATCAAAGGTGTTTTGGACTCTTTATTGGGCTGGTATAAGTTGAGTAACAAAGTATCTAGAATGCCCAAAAATGATATTTATATTTCCGGTAGAGCGGCTAAGATTTCCAAGGGTCTTGGCAGTTTTGGTCAGGTATCACCAGCAATCGCTAGCTTATTCGGGGTTAGCAAGGAGGTTTCATTTATCGAGATTGAGGTGGCTAAACTAATCGGGGATCGGCGGAATATTCTGGCTAAAGAAATAATCCCATATCAATTAGTTAAAAAGGACATAACTGTAGAGGTCAAAGCCGAAACTCTATATACAGATATTAGAAATGTCATCGATAACAGTGCTTACTCAATAGTGTACCAGGGGGAGTTCCAGAATGAAATATTACTATCTCAATCCCGAAAAAGGGTCACTATTGGCGTCGAGTTCGATCTCGGGCCAAACCCCAGCTCCGAGGAAATTACCCAGCATTTAAGCACCTGTATAAAATTATTGGGTAAAATTCCCCAAGCACAAGTACTATAGTAAAAGCACTGCTTATTCGGGTATAATAAAATGGTATGAACCCAAAACCCCATTCACACTTTCTAAGCCTTCCAAGGAGCTTATCGAAGTCAGGCCAAAAACCTTCTGCAGCATCTAGGCTATGGTTTATTACCTTAGGGTTTTTTATATCTTTCGTGGCCTCAAATCTTATAATATCGGCCTTTACAGAGGGGGTTATATTCCCTGGAGTATCTGTATCTGGGGTAGATCTAAGCTTTAAGACGCGTCAACAAGCCAGAAAGGTGCTCTCAGATATAAAGTCTGATAGAAGTTTTGATATTAAAGTTGGCGATAAGGTGTTTAGGGCCACAGGGACAGAACTGGGAGCTAGGTATGATTCTGAGGCGACGCTGGATATCGCCTACGGGATTGGTCGCTCTAGTCCCCTACCCGTTATAGGCCTAGTTGAATCGACCAAAGAAGGCCAAATAGGCTATTCGTACCAGCTAAATGACGATCAGCTCAAGTTATTTACTTCTAATATCGTTGCTTCAGCCGGCAAAGAGCCAATTAATGCATCAATAAAGGTTGTTGAAGGTAAAGCGGAAGTAGTTGATAGTGTGGATGGGTACCAAGTAGACCAAAAAGCCCTCACTGAACTTATTAGAAATTCCGTAGCAGACGGTAAGGACCAAAACCTGCACCTTGATCCCAAGCTAGTGAGGGCATCCTTCTTGGCTCGTGATGCTCAGCCAGCCAAGGCTAGGGCCGACGATTTATTGTCTAGAAAAATATCTTTACAGTATGAAGGTAAGGAATTTACGCCCGACCGAGTAACTATTGGCTACTGGCTTGTGCCTAGCCTTATAAAAAATGAAGATGGCACCCTCAATATTAGTATCGATGTTTCAAAAGACCAGATTAAGGGCTACCTGCAGTCTATAGCAGATCAGGTCTATCTGGCTCCCAAAAATAAGAAGATCCAGATAAATAACGGTGTAGCTACGGTAGAACAAGAAGGGGTTAATGGTAAGACAATTGCGATGGATATTGCTATGGAGCAAATATTTTCCGGGCTAGACAACGCTGTAGTTGGTGTGAATCTGACATCCCAAGCGATCCCTTTCCAAACCGAGACTAATAGGACTTACAGCGGGCAAGGTAAGTATATTGAAGTCAACCTGTCCAGCCAAAGACTCTGGGCATACCAGGGCAGCCAAGTGGTATTTAGTAGCTACATAACAAGCGGTGCCACCGGGCAAGGCTTCCCGACTGTTACAGGGTTATTTAGCATTTATGCTAAGGAGCGGAGTAGGTACCTTAATGGCCGGCCTTACGGCTGGGATTATAATGTTTTTGTCGATTATTGGATGCCATTTTATGGTGGGTATGGCCTTCATGACGCTGACTGGCGAAATAGCTTTGGTGGCCAGGATTATTACTACGGAGGGAGCCACGGCTGTGTTAACATGCCAAAGAGTTCGGCGGCATTCTTGTATGGTTGGTCGGAGATTGGTACCCCAGTTCAAGTTCACAACTAGCCAAATATCCTAGTTAGCTATAAGTATAACTGCTATAATAAAACCATGCAGCCAGATATAATAACGCCATCCTCAGCGGAAGCAAAAGCACCCAACATACCCAGCGAGCAGCCAGGTAAGGCAACCGAGGCAAATGATGCGACCTCGCCAGAGCTGGCGGCTTCCCCGCCAGCCAGCAGTAGGGCTCATTCATCTCTACCGGCAACTTCTAGTGATGATGACGACGCCACCACAGACAGTCAGAATCCTAAGCCAGTGGATACTAAGGATTCATCTGGCAGCTTCAATGATTCTTTATTGAGTATGCCTGCTGAAGACAACGACAAAATCGAACCAGGGTGGGTAGAAAAAGCCGATGAGATAGTCGATAAAACTAGTTCCGACCCTTTTTATCAAGACGAAGCATACCATGCCCTAAGTAGGGCATACCTTAAAAAGAGGTTTGGTCTGGATGTTAAATAGAAAGAAAACATGGTACTTGAGCTAGTAATACTTGCCTTAGTAATAATTATATTATCCTTACTCGCCGGTGGCTTGGCATTATATGTCACCAAGGAGCGCAAATCAAAGGATGTCGAAAGAAGCCTCAAGCTGGTCCCTCTTTTAATAAATATCCCGCCTCAGGAGCTTAGCAAAGATAGTCGGGATAACAGGGAAGCCATTAAGGAGAATATATCAAAAGCAGAAGGGGTATATCGTTTGCTCTCGGGTATTTCATCTAAAAAATCCTTATTGCATGGTCAGCGCTATGTAGGCTTTGAAATAATAGCTGTCGGCAAGCAAGTCTATTTTTATTTATCTGTCCCAGCTAGTTTACTTACCCCAGTTAAAAAGGCCATTACCTCTGGGTACCCCGGTGTACAGATAGAGCAAAAGGAAGATGCTAATTTTTTCTCTAAAGCGTCTAAGATAGGCGGCTGCAGCGGTGGAGAGTTCCAGCTTAGGAAGTCTAGCTACTACCCTATCAATACATACCAAATGAGCGAGCAGGATTCTTTTGCGGGTCTACTGTCTGGCCTATCGAGTTTAGGCGAAAATGAAGGGGCTGGTGTCCAGATACTCATTAGGCCGTCGGGCTCAAAGTGGCTAAAAAGAGCACGGCGAGAATCTAAGAGGCTACTAAACCCAAATAAAAAGAAGGGCGGGGAGCAATTTATGGCTGTTGCAGGCGACATTGCCAAGGCACCATTTAGCGGAACTTCTCAGGATCCCAAGTCTGCAGATAGCAAGCAACCAGATTCGATCGATCAAAAAAAGAGTGAATTAATTGAGGATAAATCTAAATTCCCAATATTTGAAACATGCATTAGAGTCATTGCTAGCTCTGATACGGAGGCTAATTCAAGAGTCATCATCGATAGTATTAAGCTTGGTTTTGCCCAGCTAGCTCTTAATAACTCCAACGCCTTTGTCTACAAATCAGCCAAAGATACCGAAAAGCTTGCCACAGATTTTATTTTTCGATATTTTCCTGTTAATAATAAAAAAACAGTCCTAAACTCCGTAGAGCTTGCCACAGTATTCCACCTACCAAGCGAAACAATAGAGATATCTGCCAACATCGAGCGCAAAGGAATGAAGGAAATTCCCGCGCCCGCTGGTATGAGTACTGAAGGCATGATATTGGGTACGAATATATATCAAGGCAATGAAGAGGTCATAAGACTCTCGGATGAGGACCGCCGCCGTCATTTTTACATTATCGGGCAGACCGGCACAGGTAAGTCCTTATTTTTAAGAAATTGTATAGTGCAGGATATGCATGCAGGTAAGGGTGTGGCCTTTATTGACCCTCACGGCGACACAGCAGAGGAGCTTATGGCTATGGTACCACCCGAAAGAGCCAAAGATGTTGTTTATTTTAACCCCGGCGATACTAAGTACCCTATGGGTTGGAATATTATGGAGTTTGACCCAGCGCATCCAGAGATGAAGGATTTTCTAGTCCAGGAAGCAATCTCGATGCTTTACAAAATATACGACCCCAATAAGCAGGGGTTCATGGGGCCAAGATTTGAAGCTTGGTTTAGGAATGCCGCTTTGACAGTAATGGCAGACCCAGAAGGTGGAACATTTATTGAGGTTCCCAAGGTTTTTACCGATGATGAATATTTAAAGAAAAAGTTTAAACATGTAAAAGACCCTGTTATCCAGGATTTTTGGCTCGGGGAGATGGCCCAAACTGATGCACATTCTAAGTCTGAAATGTTGGGCTGGTTTGTGTCTAAGTTTGGCG
The DNA here is from genome assembly GCA_026397045.1 of Patescibacteria group bacterium. Classification (NCBI taxonomy): domain Bacteria; species Patescibacteria group bacterium. Next base: position 80,316 of record JAPLVO010000006.1, read on the forward strand.
CCTTTTCCAATAATGAGATTATGCGTAATATAGTTGGGCAAAAAAAATCCGCCTTCGATCTGAGGGAAATTATGGATAGTCAGAAATTGCTATTTGTAAATCTCTCCAAAGGTTTGCTTGGCGACATCAACTCACAGCTTCTTGGCATCATGTTTATAATAAAGTTCCAAATGGCAGCTATGAGTAGGGCCGATATCCCTGAAAACGAAAGGAAAGACTTCAGCGTATACATCGATGAGTTCCAAAATTACTCAACAGACTCAATAGCAACTATTTTGTCAGAAGCTCGAAAGTACAGGCTCAATATGTTTATGGCCAATCAATTTATATCGCAGCTCGACGAGAAGGTTCGGGACTCAGTTTTTGGTAATGTTGGATCAATGATAGGTTTTAGGGTTGGACCTGACGATGCAGAGTTTTTAGTAAAACAGTTCTCGCCCGCCTTCGAAGCTCCAGATTTAGTCTCTATCCCCAACCATTTCGCTGCCACCAAAATTATTTCCAAAGGAGTACCCACAGTGCCTTTCTCAATGAAGGAGATAATGCCCCCTCTAGGTAAGCCGAAGCCAGAGCTTCTCGATGAAATGAGGAAAATATCCAGAGAACGCTATGCTAAGCCGCGCGAACAAGTCAATAAAGAAATAATGGAGAGCTTGTCTTCGAAGGAAGCTAAAGACCCTCAAGCCAGTAAACCCCTTCAATCAACTAAATCTAGTTAAATCCTTCACCCGATTTTTGTCCGTCGGCAATATTCTTAGAACCATGATAAAGCTCTAGTCGTAATAAATAGATTGATTGTGTACTTTTAATCACCTATAATAGGTATTAAATGAGCTTATAAAGGCTTATTATTTATTTACCCTAACGGAGGTTGCAACAAGTAAAATGGCCATTAGTAAACAGAAGTACAATGCAGAGCAGATACAAGTTCTAGAAGGCCTTGAGCCTGTTCGTAAGCGCCCTGGGATGTACATTGGTGGCACTGGGATAGAAGGCCTACATCATTTAGTTTGGGAAATCGTGAACAATTCAATCGATGAAGCGCTAGCAGGAGAGGCAACTTCTGTAGAGGTGGTTTTGCATGAGAATGGATGGGTAACAGTAACCGATGATGGAAGGGGTATACCCGTAGACAAGCATAAAACAACCGGCAAGTCTGCTCTTGAAACAGTTCTAACCGTATTACATGCTGGAGGCAAGTTCGGTGGCGGCGGCTATAAAGTTTCGGGCGGTTTGCATGGAGTCGGAATCAGCGTAGTTAATGCCCTATCAACCGATCTTAAGGCAACTATATGGAAAGATGGTACCGAGTATGAGCAGATGTATAGAGTTGGCGTGCCAGTGTCGGGTATTAAAAAGATAGGCAAGACCGACAAACGAGGTACTTCTATAAGTTTTAAAGCCGACGATAGTATATTTGAGACAACGGAGTTTAGCTATAAAACAGTTTTGGACTATCTGCGACATCAGGCCTACCTGACCAAGGGTGTGCATGTAAATATTAAGGATGAACGAACCGACAAGAGTTATGGGTTTTATTTTGAAGGGGGAATTAGGAGTTATGTGGAGCACCTCAATAAGGGTAAAGAGGTCCTTAATGAGCCCACTTTCTATGTAGAGAAAAAGGTAGATGATGTCGTGGTGGAGATTGCGATCCAGTATTGTAATAGCTTTAACGAACAACTTAAAGCATTCGCTAATAATATATTTAACCCAGAGGGTGGCACCCACTTGATTGGCTTTAGGTCGGCCCTAACAAGAGTGGTCAACGAGTATGCCCGTAAAAACAGCTTAATTAAGGAGAAAGACGAAAATCTTACAGGGGATGATGTTCGTGAGGGGCTAACGGCGATAGTTTCCGTAAAGTTACCCGATCCTCAATTCGAAGGCCAGACTAAGGCCAAGCTAGGTAATCCAGAAATGCGTGCCATTGTCGAGAAGGTTTTAAATGAGTACCTTAGCTATTACCTTGAAGAAAATCCAAATGAGGCCAAGAAAGTAATTGGTAAAGGTCTATTGAGTGCTAGGGCTAGATTGGCAGCTCGAGCAGCCAGGGATAGTGTCATCCGAAAAGGAGCTCTAGAAGGTATGACTCTTCCGGGCAAACTATCGGATTGTAGTAGCAGAGACATGAAAAAAACCGAGGTCTATATAGTCGAGGGAGATTCGGCTGGTGGTTCTGCCAAGCAAGGTAGAGACCGCAACTTTCAAGCGATCTTGCCCTTGAGGGGGAAGATACTTAATGTTGAACGCGCAAGGCTGGATAGGATGCTCGCCAATAACGAGGTAAAGAATCTAATCATTGCCTTGGGTACAGGTATCGGAGAAACTTTTGATATATCCAGGCTTAGGTACAATAGGGTTATAATCATGACCGATGCAGATGTGGATGGAGCACACATTAGGACGCTACTTTTAACCCTCTTTTTTAGGCACTTTCCACAGCTAATAGAGGGCGGGCATATTTATATTGCTCAGCCTCCCCTATTTAAGGTGTCTAAGGGCAAGAAGTCCAGCTATGCTTATTCCGACCGAGAGCGCGACTCACTTATAAATGATATTATGGCTTCAATTAAGGAAGCATCTGACGACAAAGCCAAAAAGCTTGCCACCAAAGAGCAAAAGCCCAGCGCCGAAACAGCTCAAGATCTTGCGCGGTTGGCCGAGGATGTGACAGGTGCCGAGAATGAGAATCAGGACGAATTAGCAGAGAATCCACTCAAGAAAGCAGGAATCAATATCCAAAGGTATAAAGGCCTCGGCGAGATGAATGCAGATCAGCTTTGGGAGACGACCATGGACCCTGAAAACAGAATACTATTAAAGGTTACTGTCGCAGACGCCGAGAAAGCCGATGCAATATTTAATAAACTGATGGGAGAGGAAGTTGCCCCACGCAAGAACTTTATCCAGACCCATGCTAAAAGCGTAAGTAACTTGGATATATAAAAAGGAAGCCATGGATAATACAATCAAACCAGAACCAATCAAAGATTTCGATGATAATAATTTCACACCCCAAAAAACTGAATTTGGGCTAATTGCTCCTAAGACGGTAGAGTCCGAAATGGAACAGAGCTATCTTGATTACGCTATGAGTGTAATAGTCTCGCGTGCGCTTCCAGATGTCAGGGACGGCCTCAAGCCTGTCCATAGACGAATCCTCTATTCTATGCATACACTCGGCCTTAAGCCTTCGGGTAAATACCGTAAGTCGGCAACCGTAGTGGGTGAAGTAATAGGAAAGTATCATCCCCATGGCGATGTTGCAATTTATGATTCCATGGTCAGAATGGCGCAGAATTTTAGCATGCGCTACCAGTTGGTTGATGGCCAAGGAAACTTCGGTAGTATGGACGGCGATGGGGCTGCTGCCATGCGATATACAGAAGCAAGAATGACTAAATTTTCCGAGGAGATGCTGGTTGATATAGATAAGAATACGGTAGATTTTATGCCCAATTATGATGGCTCTCAGCGTGAGCCCAAGGTATTGCCTGCTAAGGTTCCAAATCTCTTGCTTAATGGTGTCCAGGGAATCGCCGTAGGGATGGCCACAAACATCCCCACTCATAATTTAGTGGAAGTTGTTGACGCAGTTATATACATTATTGATAATCCCGAGGCCGTACTAGCAGACCTTACCAAGATTGTTAAGGGTCCCGATTTCCCTACGGGCGGAGTTATATTCGACGACGGAAGCATAGCTCAAGCATATGGTACTGGCCGGGGTAGTATTACAATGCGCGCTGTAGCAGAGATACAAGAGGATAAAAAGGGCCGCGAAAAGATTATAATCACGGAAGTCCCCTATCAGACTAATAAGGCTAGCTTAGTAGAGAAGATAGCAGATCTAGTAAAAGATAAGCGAGTGGTTGGTATTTCCGACCTGCGGGATGAGTCTGCCAAGGAGGAAGTAAGAATAGTTATAGAACTAAAAAAGGATGCCTACGCCAATAAGATCCTCAACCAGCTTTATAAGCTAACTCCTATGCAAACAGCATTTCATGTTAATATGCTGGCGTTGGTTGAAGGGATCCAGCCTCGAATACTTAATCTAGAGATGGTACTGAGGCACTACTTGGACCATAGGCGAGTCGTGGTTCGACGCCGAACGGAATATGAATTGCAACGCGCCAAGGACCGAGCCCATATTCTCGAGGGGCTCAGGATCGCCTTAGATCAAATAGACAAGGTAATTTCTACCATTAGAGAATCCGATACGCAGGATGAGGCTCGCCAGAACCTTATAAGCATCTTTAAGCTCACCGAAATCCAGGCCAATGCGATTCTTTCCATGCAGTTACGAACTCTGGCAGGGCTTGAGCGCAAGAGGATAGAAGATGAATATAATGAGCTTCAGAAACTCATTAAAGAACTCCAGAAGATCCTAAGCGATGAAGCTAATATTTTGAAAGTTATCCGTGAAGAACTGGTCGAGATAAAGGAAAAATATGGAGACAAACGAAGAACTCAAATTATCAAAAAAGCCATCGGCAACTTTAGCGATGAGGATCTTATCCCGGATGAAGAGGTGGTGGTTACATTAACTAAAGGTAATTATATCAAGCGAATAATCGCTAGTGAGTATCGAGCGCAAGGAAGAGGCGGCAAGGGTAAGATGGGCATGACCACTAAGGAGGAAGATGTCGTGGAGCATGTTGTTCAGGCACAGACCCACGACACCTTACTATTCTTCACGACGCTAGGTAGAGTCTTTAAAATTAAGGGCTATGAGATACCTCCAGCTAGCAGAATAGCAAAAGGCCAGTCTATTATGAATGTCCTGAGCCTAAGCCCTGAGGAAAGGGTTACCTCACTAGTGACTATGCACAAAGATGACCCAGCGAAATATCTGTTTATGACTACGATCAATGGTACAGTCAAGAAAACAGCCCTGGCGGACCTAACTAATATTCGCCAAAGTGGTATTGTCGCTATAAAGCTCGATGAGGGGGACAGGCTAAGTTGGGTTAAGAAAACCACAGGCGAGGATGACATTATAATATCCACTTCAATGGCTCAGGCGATAAGGTTTAGTGAGTCCGACGCCAGGTCTATGGGGCGAGCCACTAGGGGCGTAAGAGGGATAAGGCTTCGGAAGGAGGATGTCGTGGTGGGCATGGATGTTCTTACGGAAGACAATAATTTGATGCTAGTTATAATGGAGAACGGTTACGGCAAGATAACTAAAAGTGGCCAGTTTTCACCACACAACAGAGGTGGCGTCGGCATTAAGGCAGGGGTAGTTACTGCTAAGACTGGTAGAGCAGTGGATGTCAGAATCATCCCGAATAGAGAAGGAGATGTACTAATGATTTCTAAGCAGGGCCAGGTTATAAGACTTAAGCTAAGTCAAATACCAGTTATCGGCAGGTCCACACAAGGAGTAAGGATAATGCGCATGGCTTCAGGAGATCAAATCGCCTCGATTGCTTTATTGCCTAAAGAGCAAGAGCTCGAAGAAGATGAAACCAGCTAAAATGTGACCCGAATCTACCTAGGTGAATCATTATTTTTTTGGATTTTGGGCCATAAATATAGTATGATGTAGTTGAATAGAAAGGGGTCTAAATGCTACAAGCCTTACCTAAAAAATTTCGTTCAAAAGTCGCTAATTACTTCATGAGCCCTTCTCGGGTAATCGATGGCTTAGATATAAGGCCTGGAAGTAATGTCTTAGAGCTCGGGATGCCGATTGGTCTTTTTGCGCCCAGCTTACTTAAAAAGGTACTGCCAAACGGCACTGTGTATATTGCGGGGCCCAATGATGAATCCTTCGAAAAATTTTCCCAGTATTCGAACAATAAAAACATCAAGTTTGAGCTCTTGGCTGACTTGATAAGTGGCGGCACAATTCCCCCAGGAACAATTGACACAATCTTGCTCACCAATCTCCTATCCAATACCCTAAAGCCTGATTCGTTCTGCTTGGCCTTAGGCCAATACCTTAAAGCCGACAGCGAGATAGTGCTAATAGACTGGGATAGTAAATTCCAGTCAGTTGGCCCCAAAATGGAGCGTAGAGTGACTAAGGAAGATGCTCTAAAGCTAATGAATAGCTGCGGCATGGTTTTTAAGAGAATTCTAAATCTGCCTGGCTATCATTATGGCATGGTATTTAGTTTTAAACCCAACTAGCAGTGGACGCTGAACTAATATCAGTTTAGAATTAATATTAAATAAACGAGGAATATATCTTGATTACACCATATCTTTATGTGCCCTTGCTAGCCTGGGTTATAGCTCAGGGTATTAAGGTCTCTATCGAAATAATCAAAGGGGATGCCGACTTTAAGTATCTTTATGCGTCAGGTGGTATGCCATCTGCGCACTCAGCTGTGGTCTGTTCATTGGCGGGCTATACATTTTATCATCAGGGTATAAGCAGCCCCCTATTCGGTGTCACGGCTATACTCGCCGGCATAGTTATGTATGATAGTTTTGGCGTGCGTAGGAGCTCTGGCGAGCAGGCTAAGACAATCAATAGGCTTATTGAAGAGATGACCAATAACGGGACTCTTCGCAAGCCAGATGACTACAACAGGCTTAGAGAGATATTAGGACATCAGCCCCTTGAAGTTATTGTAGGTGCAATCCTTGGCGGGCTAGTTGCTATGCTCTTTAGCCTCGACCAGCTAGACCCAATAATAAAATGGTTGACCTCCACCGCATCCACATTCGAAATATACGCCATCTATTCACTTGGCGCATCCATGGTCGCGTTAACAGCCATAGCATATATATCGCGACGTAAAAAACTCAAGCGCAATAAAAATACCCTTCAGCTTTCCAGGTATTTACTGTGTGTAAATATACTTTTTGGCCTGCTAATTATGCTTGCTGGCCTGCTTGCTAAGGAGTCCATAGCTGTCTATGGCCAACGCTGGCTAGTATGTGCTATTCTATCTGTCTGGTTGATAGCAGTATTGATCATCGCCTGGCGCTGGCTTAATGTCGGCAGGGTTGCTCGTTTTGATTCAGAAAATATAAACTATAGAAAAAATGCCTGGCTCAAGAAAGCAGGCAAAAAGCGCTGATGTCGAACTGTTGACATAGCTGTTAATAACCTGTAAAATTCTAAACAGTTTTTGCTTTCTATCAATAGCGGGCTATTAAATAAAAACAGCAGACAGTTATTTTGTCAGCTGATTTTATTTTAACGCTAAGGGGCAAAGTAACTTGAGAAGTAAATAGTGCTAGAACAACAACTCGTTAATTTCTTTTTGGCTACGTTTTTGTAAAAATGTAGCAACCCAAGATACAGCTCTTTAGTGAGAGTATCGACTGGCTTTTAAGTCAGCAACTCTTTTTTGGAGAGTTTGATCCTGGCTCAGGATGAACGCTGGCGGCACGCCTAACACATGCAAGTCGAACGGAAATTTAGTTTTTAGATTTTAGATGTTAGAATTTCGGTTCATTCGAATCTCTAACATCTATCGTCTAATCTCTACTTTTTAGTGGCGGACGGGTGAGTAACACGTTGGAACCTGCCCCGAAGAGGGGGATAACTATCCGAAAGGGTGGCTAATACCCCATATACTCCGATTTATTCGGAGGAAAGCTTTCGCGCTTCGGGAGGGGCCTGCGTAACATTAGCTTGTTGGTGAGGTAAAAGCTCACCAAGGCTACGATGTTTAGCTGGTTTGAGAGGATGATCAGCCACACTGGGACTGAGATACGGCCCAGACTCCTACGGGAGGCAGCAGTGAGGAATATTCCACAATGGGGGCAACCCTGATGGAGCGATGCCGCGTGCAGGAAGACGCTTTTCGGAGTGTAAACTGCTTTTAACAGGGAAGATTATGACGGTACCTGTAGAATAAGGACCGGCTAACTACGTGCCAGCAGCCGCGGTAATACGTAGGGTCCAAGCGTTATTCGGAATTACTGGGCGTAAAGCGTTCGTAGGCGGTTTTGTAAGTTGGATGTGAAATCCTGTGGCTCAACCACATGGACTGTGTCCAAAACTACATGACTAGAGCATAGTAGAGGCAAGTGGAATTTCTGGTGTAGGAGTGACATCCGTAGATATCAGAAGGAACACCAATGGCGAAGGCAGCTTGCTGGGCTATTGCTGACGCTCAGGAACGAAAGCGTGGGGAGCGAACGGGATTAGATACCCCGGTAGTCCACGCCGTAAACGATGATCACTAACAGTATGGGGATGTGGTTTAATTCGACGCTAAGCGAAGAACCTTACCGAGGTTTGACATCCCAGGAAATCAAGCGAAAGCTAGATGTGCCTTCGGGAACCTGGTGACAGGTGCTGCATGGCCGTCGTCAGCTCGTGTCGTGAGATGTTGGGTTAAGTCCCGCAACGAGCGCAACCCTCGTCGTAAGTTATTATGTCTTGCGAGACCGCCTGGGTTAACCAGGAGGAAGGTGGGGATGACGTCTGGTCAGCATGGCCCTTACACCTCGGGCTACACACGTCCTACAATGGCCGTTACAACGCGCTTGCCAAGCCGTAAGGCGGAGCGAATCGCATCAAAAGCGGCCTCAGTTCGGATTGAGGGCTGAAACTCGCCCTCATGAAGTTGGAATTGCTAGTAATGGTGGATCAGAATGCCGCCGTGAATACGTTCTCGGGTCTTGTACACACCGCCCGTCAAGTCACGGGAGTTGGGAGCACCCGAAGTGATCAATATTGATCCCTAAGGTGAGACCAGCGACTGGGGCTAAGTCGTAACAAGGTATCCGTACCGGAAGGTGCGGATGGATCACC
>JAPLVO010000007.1 GCA_026397045.1 Patescibacteria group bacterium
ACAAGCCAAGTGCCTTGCTGAACTGCTGCTCGTTTAATATATTAATACCAAATTTTTTTGCTTTATCAATCTTACTTCCAGGCTCATCTCCTGCTACAACGAAGTTAGTGCTTTTACTAACAACACTTGTTACATTACCTCCTAGAGCAACAACTTTTGAGCTAGCCTCTTCGCGGCTCATAGAGCTTAAAGTGCCTGTAAAAACCCAGCTAGTATTAGTTAATTTACCAGCTTTTTTAGTTGCCTGGTCTTGTACTTCTACACCTGCGGCCACTAGATCATGGACTAATTTTTGATTCACTTTATCGCTAAGCCAGCTAGCCAGGCTAACACTCACAACCTCACCAATGCCGCCAATACTATCGAGCGTCTCTGGCTGGGCCTGCAAAAAGTTATCCAGGCTAGTGAAGTGCTCTGCGATATCGCTAGCAGTCTTGGCGCCAACATGGCGAATACCTAGAGCGTAAATAAATCTACCCAGCGAAACTTTGCAATGAGCTTTGATAGAATCGATTAAGTTTTGGGCTGAAGTTTCGGCGAAGCGATCTAAGCCCACTAAATCATCAGCTTTTAGCTTGAAGATATCTACGGCTGAGACTATTAGGCCTTCACCCATCAGCTGAGCGAGAATCTTCTCGCCCAAGCCGTCAATATCAAAAGCCGACTTAGACACAAAATGAATTAGCTGCTGCCAAACCACTTCTCCATATTGTAAGTTTTCGAGTCTTGCTACTGCCTCGCCTGATGGCTTAATAATTTTCACGCCATTAATTTGGCCGGGCATTATAAAAATTTTTTCCTTACCAGTTCTGAGGCTCACCAGCGGTTCGACAACTTCTGGTATTATATCGCCAGCTTTTCGAATCACCACCGTATCGCCAATACGCAAATCTTTTCGGGCGATCTCGTCTTCGTTATGAAGAGTGGCTCTACGCACGGTACTACCAGCCACTAATACTGGTGCAAGTAGCGCATATGGTGTGACTGCGCCAGTGCGGCCAATACTTAGGCGTATGTCTTCTAAGATTGTAGTTGCTGTTTCGGCCGGAAACTTATAGGCAACGGCGCCGCGTGGTGCCTTACCAGCTACACCTAGGCTATCAAATTCTGAATTATCATTAATAGTGATAACGAGTCCGTCGATGTTGTATGGCAAGCTGTCGCGCTTTTCTGTCCAGCTAGCTATATAGTCTTCTATTTGGGCAATACTTATTAGAGTCTTGGCATGAGGGTCGATCTTAAAACCAAGCTCTCGGGCCATTGCGTGTTCATCGCCGTGGCTATCAAGGCCAGGCAGGTCCATTTCGATACCATAGGCAATAAACTCTAGCTTACGGCTAGCTGCCACACTAGGGTCTAGCTGCCGAATAGTGCCGGCACCAGCATTGCGAGGGTTTGCAAAAAGTGGCTGGCCATCAGAGGCTCGTTGTTTATTTATTCTCTCAAATTCAGCCTTGGGGATAATCACCTCGCCACGCACTTCAAAAAATTCATAGACTTCTTTTGTGACTTTTTTTGATTGCCTTAGTTTTAGGGGTATAGATTCTATTGTTCTGACAGTATGTGTTACATCCTCGCCAGTGGTGCCATCACCACGAGTTATGGCTCTTACAAAAATTCCATTTTCATACTGCAGAGCCATAGCCAGGCCATCCATCTTGAGCTCTCCGTAGTAGTCGTCTTTCTTACTGCCTAGTAGTTTGTGCATTCGAGCCTGCCACCTCTCAAGCTCTTCAAGGCTAAAAACATCATTGAGCGAGAGCATTCGCTTGCGATGAGTAATGCTGGCAAAATCGGCGCTTACTTTACCGCCTACCCGCTGGGTTGGGGAATCTGGAGTTATTAGCTGTGGGTACTTTTCCTCTATTAGCCTGAGCTCACGAGTCAATGAATCATAAACTTCATCTGTCACAGAAGGGTCGTCAAGGACATGGTAGCGATAGCGGTAGTCATCTATTAGATTTCTTAGCTGTAAGGCTCTTTGTAGTTGGTCATTTTTTGACATCCAGTGCTCCTAGTAACTTTGATTGAAAAATAAATACTAGCGGTACAAAAACCGTGATAGTGCTGGCGTAGAATATATTCTGCAAATATACATTCTCATAAATAGACTGGCTAAGGATTGATACCAATGAGAACAAAAAGACTACTAGGATGATGAAAATAGCTATAATAAAATAACCCCCGAATACTATCATTCTATGCCCTCGTGTCAATCTATAGCTTGATCTAAGTGATTCCCAGGCGGTCTTTTCAGAACTGACAGCAATAGCTTGGGCCACTCCAAGCGAGGAAGATAAAACTAGACCGAAGAACCCTAGAGATACTGCCGCTGGAATCAAAATTAGGAAAGATATGTTTAATGATGTAAGCCCCAGGATGAGCCCATACAAGGCCACTAAAGCTGGCAAAAAAGAAGCAATTAAAGCGATAGTGACAGTTATATATTGCAGCAATCTAGCGGCGGCTAAAGTGTAAATAGCGCCAATTTTTAAGTCTGCCGATGATCGTCTTGGCAAAGAATATGTTAGTAGGGCCGTAAAAACCAAGGTCCAAATAAGGGCAGCCGTAATACCGATATCTAATGATATTTTTCCAGTTCTGAGTATATTTATTACTGCCATTGGGACCACCACTACTAGGATTATTCTGCTATAAGTACCTGCCTGTGCAGCCCATTCTTTCATAGACATAATAAGCAAACTAAAAAGGTCTATATTTTTTTTAAATTTATTTTTCATAATAGTTCTGTTATATCTAAATATTGACTAAGCTCCGAAGGGATAATTAAAATTTGACCTCTGGAGGCTTAGCTGCTTCGATTTTTTCTTCCTTTCCAATGTCAAAAAAATCCCTGGCTTTAAAGCCCAATGCTCCACCTACTATATTGGTAGGGAAAACTTTTAGCCTGGTATTAAAGTCGGTGACATTACTATTATAAAACCTCCTGCTCGCCTGAATCTTATCTTCGGTGTCGGCTAGCTCTGTTTGGAGTTGAATAAAGTTTTGATTGGCTTTTAGGTCTGGGTAGTTTTCGGCGACCGCGAATAGGCTCTTTAGGGTCGAGGTTAGCATATTATCAGCTTCGGCTTTTTTAGATATATCCCCTTTGCCGGCGTCCATTGCGGCTGATCTGGCTTTGGTGACATTTTCTAGCACAGACTTTTCGTGTTTGGCATAACCCTTAACAGTACTAATGAGGTTCGGAATCAGGTCTAAGCGGCGCTTCATCTGAACCGTGATATCACTGAGGGCTTCATCGGCCTTAATACGCAAGCGCACTAAGCTATTGTAGGTAGCCCACAATGCTATCGCCAGAACCACTATTACCGCTAGTATTACCCAAATAACTATCATGCTGCCTCCGATTATTTATATTATCTATTATACTACTGTTAATAGATAATAAAACCCCATAGAAATTCGGTTTCACCATAACCCTGGCTCAGCAGCTACAGTTGCTATACCCTTTTTTTATTCTTAATGGTCTCCAGGATTTCTCGAGATGATAATTTCATAATTGTGTCCCAGGTCAAATCCAAGTTATTGTGCAGTAATCCTTTTACAAGCCAATATCCTATCGAATACCCAGCCCAATGCTCATAGGTGCTATTACCGTAGAGTACTCCATCAATCAAATCACGATCTTTTGAAAAGAGGGTTTTATCGTCCATATCATTAAATATTTTGAAAGCTTTATCTTCAGTAAGGGCTATGGCCCAAGCAGCCGAAGACTTGTCAAAAAAATTCTCTCTGAAATTTTCTGCTAGCCCCTCCATAACCATTTTATCAAGCAGGGTATGGTCGTTTAAAATATCATAATGATAATAATTAAAAATAGTATGGTTAAGTTCATGAGCTACTGTATTTTCCAAAGACTTTTTTGTCCATAATTCGGCAGAAAGAAAAATATAAAAGACGCAGCTATAAGGGGTAAAACCCATAACACCCTGCATTGCCACATCTACCTCCGTTGGCAAATAAGGCAAAACATAAACATAATTCTTTATAGGTATCGCAAGATGGCTATTATATTTCAAGGCTGCCTCCTCGATACAATCTCTGATCTCTTGCACTTGTGCCTTCGAAGGCACCTTGTAATCATCAATATCTGCATCGCCAATAAGGCCCAGGATATGGCTTCGTAGCATTTTTTCGTCAAAAAACCCTGCCCGGTCAATACTGCCGCTCTCTCTCATTACATCTAATATCAAATCTACAAGTTTTGCCTTGTTTTTCGGATTGTTCTTATTGTTTGGAAAATAAAATTCAATTTGTACTAAATCTGATTTCATACCACTATATTAACAGAATAAAAACAGGACAGAAAGTTTAGCTCTCTGTCCTGAAGATTACGCTATCCATAAAAAATAACCCCTAGCGGGGCTACTTTTTATGGTGGGCAAGGAGGGACTCGAACCCTCAAGCCCTAAGGCAACGGATTTTAAGTCCGTCGTGTATACCAGTTCCACCACTCGCCCAATAATATGGAGGCGCGTACCGGATTTGAACCGGTGTAGAAGGTTTTGCAGACCTTTGCCTAACCACTCGGCCAACGCGCCATGCAAGATATATTATACCTTGCTTGTCCAATCTGTAAAAGGGTGGAAATGTAGCGTGTTTTTTGATATGATATTTGGCGTAAGTTCAAGGATATACCGTATTTAAGCGGCGAGATAGCTCAGCTGGTAGAGCAGTGGCCTGAAGAGCCATGTGTCCTCGGTTCGATCCCGAGTCTCGCCACCATTACATGCAATGCTTTTCGTCAAAGCCTTACACGCGGGTATAGCTCAGCTGTTTAGAGCGCATCCTTTCCAAGGATGAGGCCGGAGGTTAAAGCCCTTCTGCCCGCACCAGAGATATAGTCAAATATACATTCTACAAATATGCGGGTGTAGCTCAGTTGTTTAGAGCGCTTCCTTGCCAAGGAAGAGGTCGAGAGTTAGAGTCTCTTCACCCGCACCAGTAATGTTATACTTTAGTTATCGATAATATTTTACAAAAAATTATAGACGGTGAATATATAATTCAGCCAAATATCTACATTGCAAGAGATGGCGGTACGCTTGCTTTTGCTATTAAAAACAGTTCAGGTCAGGGACATACGGTTTTTCTTGATAGACGTATATCTTCCGAAACTAAGAATGTGTTTTTTATAGATGGATATCCAGCTTCAGAGGACTCAGTCCAGCTTGGTAAAAATGATGACTTAGTTGTAAAAGTTGAATCAGCACTCAGAAGCTAAGCTAGTGATAATTAAGTAGACTATCACTGAGTAGAAACATTTTAGCTCGATACTTTAACTTTTCGTCACTGACTGCATCGATTGCAGATGTTTGAAAAGCGAATAAATATCAATATTAGCATTCAATGGCGCGATTCAAATATTTACAGAATAATGCTTTAATAGTATAATTATCAGGTTCGCGGGTGATTAGCTCAGTTGGCTAGAGCGCTTCGTTTACACCGAAGATGTCGGGGGTTCGAGTCCCTCATCACCCACCATAATAAGAACCCTGCTTGTCAGGGTTTTTATTATGCGTGATGTGGCTCGAACCCCGGGTTCGGTGTACGAGGAGCGCAGTAGTAAATATCAAGTTCACTTGAATATTTACCGAGCACCGCAGAGAAAAGTCCGCCAGCGGCGGGCGCCATCCCTCATCACCCACCATAATAACAGCCCTGCTTTTGCAGGGCTGTTATTATGAAATATTTTATCTATCCTCGGGCTTTAGAGATAAAATTTTAGGCCTGGGATTGCTCCCAGACCTAATAATCTACTACTTAATGATTTTTTATCGCTATGCAAGCCCCCTTGATTGTCTCGCATAGAATATTCAATTTTGCTAAAAGCTGATCTGCCTGTGTATCGATTGTAAATCCTGAAGATGCCTCTTTGATAGTATCGGACTTTAGGACTTTACGAACCGACTTAATTGCTGTCTCCAGGTAGTTGTTCCTAGATAGCAATTCGGCATTTTTCTTTTGTTCTGACAATACTAGTTTTTTAAGCTCCTTAATCTCTCGCTGAGCCTCTACAAGTTCTTGCCCAACTGTTTTGTACAGCCCCTCTACAGACTCCACCAGAGCCTCTACAACTGGGCTGTTTTCATCTGAAACGAGCTCGATAGCGGCCTTGGTATAGAGGCACTGTTTTAGCAGGTTATACCGGTCCTCCCCTATCGTTCTGGTTATCAATGATTGTATTTCTAGGATCTGTTCGCTGTCCACTTCTTCCAGACTCAGTATTGCTACATTATCGAACTCTCTGGTGCCACTCATCATGCTTTGCCTTTCGCTGGAGTTGACTTAGAGTTATACCATAAAGATAATAGTAGGTCAATTCCGTATTCTTTGCTAAACTTAGCTTATGACCAAAATTATTAGGGGTAAAGACATAGCCCAAGCATTACTTGATTCAGCCAAAGCTGGAATTAACAAACTATCCGTGCCCCCTAAGCTTGTAATTATTAGCTATAATGCCAATAAAGCATCGAGCCAATACATAAGCCTCAAGACAGAAAAAGCAGCCGAAGTAGGGATAGAATGCGCTAAGCTGGATTGGTCCAGCCAAGACCTCGACAGCTGCAAACTGGCGATGCAGAAATTAGCTAGCGACGGATCTGTAGACGGGATTATAGTCCAGCTACCAGTTACAGGCCTTGATAATTTTCAAGATGTATTAAATTTAATCCCAGCTAGCAAGGATGTTGATGGACTCTCTGAAGCCTCGCTGATATCTTTAAAAGAAAACAAGCAGGTTCTTATTCCTGCTACGCCAAAAGCAATATTAGAGATTATCGAAAAAGAAAATATTGAATTGAATAATAAAAATATTCTAATTATAGGCCAAGGCAAGCTAGTTGGCTTACCATTAGGTATTATATTAAAAAATAAAAGACTCAATATCACTACTGCCGATGCCTCTACTAATAACCTAAGCGATTTAACAATCGATGCCGACATAATAATAACAGCCACTGGATCGCCCAAATTATTAACTGGAAATATGGTAAAAGATGGCGTAATAGTTTTGGATGCCGGTGCTGCCGAAAGCGATGGTAGAACCATTGGGGATGTTGAATACGAGAGTGTTGAGCCAAAATGCTCGCTAATATCAAAGGTTCCAGGTGGCATCGGCCCAGTTACCGTGGCTTGCTTGCTCCAAAATGTCGTTGAGGCATCAAAAAACTCACAATGAATAATTTGTGAGTTTTTATTCTACATATGGTACCGCGAAGAAGACTCGAACTTCCACGCCTGATATATTAGGCACTAGCCCCTCAAGCTAGCGTGTCTACCAATTCCACCACCGCGGCTCGATATATTAAGTTCTATTAGCACCCCATATTATTGAGGGGCTAAACTAGCCTAATTATTATGCTCGCTACTGCTCTGGCAGCTAGCGCGGTTACCATTCGCTGTACAGCGAACCACCACCGCGGCTCGATATATTAAGTTCTATTGGCACCCCGTGTTATAGAGGGGCTGAACTTAATTCGGTTATTATATCTTAAAATACCTGCATTGATAAGCTCTAGTGGTACGATGATAAGCCTGGAACATGCTCTAATAAATGAGACATTGTGTACTCATTTCGCATATGCACCATTCCGAATTCTTTAGTGGCGCCTAATTTAGCCATTGGGTTAAGTAGGTTATTTGGGTCAAACATGCCCTTAACTTCCTTGAATAGCCTGTAGGTACTCGCCCCATACATCTGCCTTAGATATATGCCCCTCATAATCCCATCATTATGCTCGCCAGAGATACTCCCGCCCAAACCTAGCACCATTTTATAAAATTCGTCACTAAGGGTGTAAATCTTCTGGCGATCCCTAATATTGCTCAAATCCATAAATGGCTGGATGTGCAAGTGCCCATTGCCAGCGTGCCCCCAGACGGCGTCCTTAACCTTGTATTTGTCCAGCATTTTATAGGCCTTGAAGACAAAGTCTCCAAACTTGTCGAGTGGTACCACCCCATCTTCAATTATCGGTAGGGCTTTCTTTGGGCCTTGCTTCATCCATATTATGGCAGCTGCCTGGCGTCGGATCCTCCACAGGTGATCTTGCTCTAGCTTATTTACACTGATTTTATAATCATAGGCATGTCGGCTGAGTATTTCTTTGGCTTTATCTGTTTTCTTACTTCTCAGCCTGGATTTTACATCGTCGAACTCGACTAGGAGTATTACTTTTGGAAACTTATCTGGTAACAAATTAGCTAAAACATCTGGTCTGTTATCAAGAACAAATTTTAGAACATTGTCATCTACCAACTCCTGCGCGCTAGGTAATAGTGGCGATATTTCCATTACTGCCTGCTGGAGCTTTTTAACACTATCAAAAAAGCCCACTAGTAATGTAGTGTTTGGGTTGAAAGGTATATGATACAGCGTCGCTTCAGATATGATACCAAGCGTACCTTGGGCCCCAACTAGAAGCTGTGACATATCAAAACTTCCGTCATTACGCTTGATATCCCACAGATCGTAGCCAGCAGAGTTCTTTGAGACATTTGGTCGGCTTTCGGCAATTAAGTGCTTATTGCTCTCGATAAGCGAATCTAAGGCGTTATAAATGTCACCTTCCAGATCTTTTTGCTTCTTTTTTTGAGATAGCTCTTTTTTGCTCATGCGGTAGGTCTCGATAACATCGCCATTATGTAGTACTACTCTAAGACTTGCGACATAATTTCGAGTAGCCCCGTATTTTAGAGTCTTTTCGCCTGAGGAATTATTCGCAATAGACCCTCCGATAGAGCAAAAATCCATACTCGCCGGGTAGGGTGGCAAAAACCTACCATGGCTTTTAAGGGTGGTCTCTAAATTTCCATAAATCATCCCTGGCTGGACAGTGACAGTTTCTTTATCCATCGATAATAATTTATTCATATGCGCAGGGAAAACCATACTGATTCCTTCAGACAAGGCTGCGCCTCCTTGATCCGTCCCCTTGCCGCGGGCGGTTATGGGCAGGGCCTTATTGGATCCAATTAGGCCATTGTTATATCTTACAACCTCTACCACATCATTTTCATTCATGGGATAGATAACTACTTTTGGAGTGACCTTAAAAATGCTACCATCGGTAGAAAAGTATTCCCTGCTCTTAGGGTCAACTGCTATGTCTCCATGAATCTTTTCTTGTATTTCTTTTATAATTTTACTCATCATATATAGCATAGCAATTATACATCGTAATAAGAAGTGATATTTGACATTTCAGTTAATACCTCTAGTATAATACTTAAGGTAAATATGAAAAACCAACGATCTAGGTCTTACTTTAAATCTACAAAAAAGGCCGATACAAAAATAAATAAGCCTCTTGTCATAAGTTTTCTAGCTATTTTTATTTTATTCGGTCTTTTAATTATACTCAGAGGTTTTGCTTCTAGCGGGATACCGGTCTTTGGTACCGACCCCGACTACTGGCGAGACAAGATAGGCTATTGTGAATCCGGCGGACGCTACGATCGTATAGGCCCTGGTGGCCATACTGGAAAGTATCAATATGACGCAAGAACCTGGAAAGGAGCAGTTGGGCCCGAACTGGCTGCCCAATACCCTCAGGCCTATATGGCCCCTGGCGACATACAAGAGCTAGCATTTAATAACACTTTTGCAAGGCGTGGCACTCAGCCCTGGAACGCTAGCTATCGGTGCTGGATCAAAGACACTACATTCGCACAAGCACCAACAAGCGAACAATCAATCGATTCCCCTGTTCCATCTGGGCTACCGACTGCCCCTATACTGCCCGCCAACCCCTTTGGGGTCCCGTCAGAGGCTTACAACCTACTTGTCAGCGGTAGGGCCAGTATTAACGACCAGCCCTTGCCGGGCCTAAAGATTGAGACATGTGTTAAGGATAGGACTGTCACTACCGACCAGGAGGGTCGCTTTAGTATCACCGTGCCCCTGGATGTATCATTCTGCTTAAGACCAATTGATGGCGTACCTGAGGGGGCTAAGCTAACCCGCACAAATAATAATATAGAAACATCAGGCCAGCCAACTTACGAATTCCAGCGAGCAGGGGTAGATGCCTACAGGAGCGTTTGGTACTTCCTTCGTCCAGAGTTTAATTGGGACCGTAGGAACGACACAGGCTATAACTTCTACTACACTAAATAGTTTCTTATTTCGAAAATAGCATCATAGGCACTACTACGGATTAAGCTACCTTTTTATCAAGTACCAATCATATATATTATAAAACCTATTACTTGGTTCCTGGATTTTTTTTGCGTCAAAGCCCTTCAGAGAGTC